>DATEQL010000274.1:0-27249 GCA_035272665.1 Allostellaceae bacterium | reverse complement strand
TGCGCCACGTCGGCGGCCGCCGAGCGGGCGACGAGATACTCCCACTGGGCAAGCACTAGATCGGGGCTGTAGACCTCGAGCAGTGCTTCACCGCGCCGGACCGCCTGGCCGGTCGTATTCACATGCAGCTGCTCGATCCAGCCCTCGAATTTCGGATTGACGACGCCGATGCGGCGCTCGTCGGCCGCCACGGTGCCGATCGCGCGCACAGTGTGGGCCATGGGGCGCAGGGACGCGGCTTCGGTGCGCACGCCGAGCATCTGGATCCGCTCGGGGCTGATCTTGACGGTACCGGGAACAGCGCCGCTGCCTTCGTCGGCATAGACCGGGATGTAATCCATGCCCATGGAATCCTTTTTCGGCACCGGCGAGGTGTCGGGCAGGCCCATGGGATTGCGGTAATAGAGAATCTTGCGCTCGCCGCCTGGCGCGGCAGCGGGTGTAGGCGAAGCGGACGCGCTCACCCGCGCCGCGCCCGGCTCGTCATAGACCGGGACGTAATCGCGCCCCTCGGCATCCTTTTTCGGCGTCGACGAATAGTCAGGCTTGCCCGACGGGTCCTGGTAATAGAGCGGTGCGCGCTCGGCCGCGGCGGCCGGAATATCGATCGCAGCGACAGGTTGTCGGCCAAGAAGGTAACCGCCGGCGAGTGATGCCGCGATCAAAGCCGGGATCAGCACACGGTTCTTGCGCCGGGGGTTCACAGGTCACTCCCGATCAGCCGCTCGATCGCGGCGAGCTGCCGCTGCTGGTCGAACTCGGCGCTGAGCAGCTCGATGCGCTGATCGGCGAGATCGTGCTCGGCCCGTAACACGTCGACGAGCTCGGCGCGACCCAAGCCGTAACCCTCAATTCCGGAACGCAACAGCGCCTGGCTCTGCGGAAGCAACTGCGACCGGATGAGATCGCCGGTCTTGCGGCTGCCGGCGAGATCGGCAGCAAATTCGCCGAGCTCGCTTTGGATCTGCAGCTCCTGCGCTTGCCGCCGCGCCTGCGCGGCCCCGACCTGCGCCGCCGCTTCGCGCTGCTGGGCCTCATGCAAGCCCCACTGCAACGGAACGCGGAGACCGATCTCCGCCAAATAACCGTTCGGGCCGTTGCCGGTACGGTCGATCGCGCCGGCTTTCAACATGACGTCCGGATACCAGCTCTTGTCGGCGAGCTGCTTGCCGGCCGCGGCCGCAGCGATCTGCGCATCGCCGCCGGCGAGGGTCGGATTGCCGGCGCGGGCCCGTTCCATCAGAGCTGTCGGCGCGAGCGCCGCCTCGGAGGGCAGGGCTCGTAATTTCACCGGCCGCGCTAGCGGTGCGTCGATCGGCCGGGCCAGCAAGGCGTTGAGACGCGCCGCGGCACCCCGCCGTTTCGCCTCGAGGCGGACGAGTTCGGTCGCGAGCCGGGTGTTTTCGACTTCAGCCTTGTAGACTTTCTGCTGCGAACCGCGCCCCTGGGCGTAGCGGTCCTGCGCGACACGCGCGATGTCATGCACGACCCGATGCAAATCCTCGGTCGTGCGGATCGCCTGGTCGGCCTAGTAATACTGGGCGAAGGCAACCTTGACCTTCTCGACGAGCTCGGCCTCGGTCATTCGGGCGTCGGCTTGGGTTCGTGCGACTTCGGCACCGGCCTGGGCGCGTTTGAGATCGCGTTTGCCCCACAGCGGGAATTCCTGCTCGACTGTGAAGAACATCTTGTTCTGGCGCGGCCCGCTGGTGCGGTCGATTTCATCGGAAGTGATGCGCAGAGTGGGATCGGCGAGCGAGCCCGCGATCTCGACGCGCGCCTGCGCGGCCTCGGTATCGAGCGCGCGCGCCGCAAGCTCAGGACTGAGCCGCCGCGCAATCGCAAGCACCTCATCGAGGGTGGCGCCTGGCGCTGCAAGGGAATGTTCGGCCTTTGGGTCGCGGGAAGCACGATCTACAGCGCCTTCACCGCGACGGTACCGAAGGCAGAGGTTATCGGGGCGATTGGGCTACTGGCGCTTGCAGTCAATCTAGCCGTTGCCGGTCTGCTCTACCGGTACCGCAGTGCCGACAGCCAAGCGATGTCGGTATGGCTGTGCACACGCAACGACTGCATCGGCAACATCGCGGTTATGCTGGCCGGCGCCGGTGTGTGGGCTTCCGCGACGGCGTGGCCAGACATCGCTGTGGTCGCAATCATTGCCTATCTCGGTCTGTCATCGGCGGCGCGGGTGATCCGGCAAGCCGTTCTTGAGATGCGTGCCCCGCGCGTTCCGCGCTTGGCCGCAGCAGCGGCAGAATAGCGGGATGAGCGTATGAGCGCGGGGTCGGAGTCCGATGAACGACAGGTTAGAGCCTCGCATTCGTATCCTGCTTGGGTCCTCGATTGCGATCGGACCCGGGAAAGCTGCGCTGTTGGAAGGAATCGCCGATACGGGCTCGATCGCCGGTGCCGGGCGGCGCATGGGCATGAGCTATCGCCGTACCTGGGTGCTGGCCAAGAGCATGAACGCGTGTTTTCGGGAACCGTTGATTGAAGCGGCAAAGGGCGGCATCGGCGGCGGCGGTGCCCGGCTCACCGCGATGGGGCGCGAAGTATTGGCGCTTTATCGGGCAATGGAAGACCATGCCGCGACCGCAGTCATTCCCGACATGGAAAAATTGCGCAAGCTGATGGCGGATCAGCCACCCGAGGAGTGAGATACCCGATGCGCGCGATATGCACCATTTTGCATATCGGGGCAACTCACCTGGCGTGATTAATGAGGCGGGTACTCAAGCTGAAGAGGCTCCGCCTTGCACGATATTGCCGACGCCCTTGCCGCAGCTGGGTGGCTTGTTCTGTCGGGCGATCCCGCGCTCATCGGAATCGTCACGCTTTCGCTAGTCTCACCGCGGTCCTTCTCGCGTCGGTTTTGGGGCTGCCGTTCGGTGCGGCGCTCGCGGTGCTGCGCTTCCCCGGCCGTCATGCGGCTGTTGTCGCCGTAAATGCCCTCATGGGTCTGCCTCCGGTGGTCGCGGGCTTGATTGTCTATCTGTTCCTCTCGCGTGCCGGTCCGCTGGGCGGCCTCGGACTGCTGTTTACACCGGCGGCTATGATCATCGCGCAAACGGTGCTTGTTACGCCGATCGTCGCGGCGATCACGCGCCAGGTCATCGAGGATCTATGGCGCGACTACGGAGAGCTCTACATTTTCGACGGGGTTGGTCTGCCTCGCATCGTCGCTTCGCTACTATGGCTCGGCCGTTTTAGCCTGCTGACTGCGGTGCTGGCGGGGGTCGGCCGCGCCGTCGCCGAAGTTGGCGCCATCCTGATTGTCGGCGGCAATATCGCCGGCGTCACCCGCACGATGACGACCGCCATTACTCTCGAAACAAGCCGGGGCGATCTCGGGCTCGCGCCGGGACTCGGCGTCATCCTTGTAACGCTGATCCTGTTTATCAATGCCGCGGTGCAAATCGTCGGGGCGGTGGCGAGGAGGGCCGCGGCATGATGGGATTGGCGCAGCGTTTCGCGGCGGGATGGCTGCTGGCGCTGGCGATAGCGTTTCCGGCCCCAGCGCAGGAGCAATTCATTACGGTTGCATCGACCACCTCGACCGAGCAAATCCCGTCTTTTCGGCCACCTGCTTCCGGCCTTTACCAAGAAATCCGGCATTCAGGTGCGCGTGATCGCGGTCGGGACCGGCCAGGCGCTCAAGATCGGCGAGCATGGCGACGCCGACGTCGTTTTCGTGCACGACCGGCCGGCCGAGCTCGCCTTTGTCGAGCGAGGCTACGGCGTCGACCGCCATGAGGTGATGTACAACGACTTTATCCTGGTCGGACCGTCGCATGATCCGGCGCACGGCGGCGGCGGCAAGGACATCGTGGCGGCGCTGCAAAAGATAGCAGAGGCCAAAGCGGCCTTTGTCTCGCGCGGCGACGATAGCGGCACGAACAAAGCGGAGCTGCGCTTCTGGAAAGACGCAGGCATCGACCCGAAGGCCATCGGCCAAGGCTGGTATCGGGATACCGGCTCAGGAATGGGTCCCACCCTGAATACGGCCGCGGCCATGGACGGCTACACACTCTGCGACCGTGGGACATGGCTCAACTTCAAGAATCGGCAGAACCTCAAGATTGTTGTCGAAGGTGATCGGCGGCTCTTCAACCAATACGGGGTTATGCTCGTCAACCCGGCAAAATATCCGCACGTTAAACAGGAGCTCGGCCGCAAATTCATCGAGTGGATCATCTCGTCCGAGGGGCAGCAGACGATCGCCGACTACAAGATCAACGGCGAGCAGCTTTTCTTTCCTAACGCCGAAGGCTGGCGGTCATGAGCACGGATACCGAGCAGCGACGGCCTGGCCCTGTCCCGCGGGGCGTCTACCCCGCCGGCGACCCGCCGGCAACATGGTTGCGAGTCCCGGATATCAAAGTACGCTGCCGGCGGCAGGCGGAGGGCGACCCGCCGCTGTTCGCGCGGGCACGCTTCGGCTGGAGCATGGGCGAGGTTTCCGGCTCGCTCGGCGATCTCGGCACCTTCCTTCCGCACATTGTCGGCGCGATCACGGTTGTCCGCATGGATCCGACCGGCATTCTGACGACGTTCGGCCTGTTTTATGCCCTGTCGGGAGCATTCTATGGCGTGCCGATGGCCGTACAGCCGATGAAAGCGGCATCGGCGGCGGTATTGATCGAGCCGATGAACCCCGGCGCGATCGCCGGGGCCGGGCTGGTCATAGGAGCGTTTTTCCTTCTCATCGGCGTGACGGGAATTGTGAGCCGGATCGCGCGCGCGTTGCCGCCGACGATCGCCGCCGGGCTGCAGCTCGGCCTTGGGCTGTCACTCGGCGCGCTCGGAATCCGGCTGATGCAAGGGCAACTCTGGCTTGGCGTGGCGATCTCGGCCGTGATGCTCGTGCTGATGCGGTACAAGCGGATGCCCGTGGCGCTTATCGCCGTGGTTGGCGGCATCGTTGTCGGCCAGCTTCTCGGGATTGCGCCGCCGCTCCCGCAATTGAAATTCGGGCTACATCTCCCGCACCTTACGGTGCCGAGCTGGCAAGACATCGTGCACGGCACGACCTACGCCGTGCTGCCGCAAATCCCGCTGACCTTGACCAATGCGATAATTGTGACGGCTGCCGTTTCGCGGCAGTTCTTTCCCAAAGAGCTGCACCCGGTGAACGAGCGCAACCTCGCGATCACGACCGGCCTCGGCAACCTGCTGGCCGCGCCGTTCGGCGGTTACCTGATGTGCCACGGCGCTGGCGGCATCGCGGGCCACGTGCGTTTCGGGGCGCGCACTGCAACCGCGCCGGTTCTGATCGGCCTTGTGTTCCTCGTGCTCGGCGTCGGCTTTGGTGAAGGCGGCTATGCTCTGCTGAAGACGATTCCCGATGCGGTGTTGGGCGGCCTGCTTATGTTTTCCGGCATCGAGCTGGCGCTGTCGTCGAAACCGCAGGATTACCGCGACGCCGACCTGTTCCTTGTGTTGCTGATGGCGGCGATTGGGGTCGCCCTCAACCCAGTCGCTGCTTTTGCGGTCGGCTTGCCGATCGCCTACGGCTTGAAACGCGGGTGGGTAAGGGTCTAACCCGAGAAAATCGGTTATGCGTATGCGCCGCCTGAACGAGCCCGGTCCCGAGCTGGGCGTTCACATCGTGAGCGGCGAAATTGTGCGCGAACATTGACGATGTAGCCGGGGCGATATTCCTGTTCTAAATGTCCGGCGTGTTGTTCCATGACCCCTTGCCGGTATCGCTTGAGGCCGCGAGCGTTCCTCGCACTCTAGCCGACGGCGAATACCTGTTTGAGCAGGGCGACCCGGCATCCGCGATCTACAAGATTGAAAGCGGTCGGCTGCGGCTCATCCGTCGTACGCTCGACGATCATCTCGTCGTGCTGCATACCGCCCGCGCAGGTGAGCTTTTCGCCGAGGCCGCTCTCTTCTCCGAGGTGTACCACTGCGACGCCGTCGCCGCTGTGCCATCCCGGATCAGAGCCTATCCCAAGGCGGCCCTGATTGCGGCGCTCCGCAGCGAGCCGGCGCTTTCCGAAGCTTTCATGGCGCGCCTGGCCCGCCAGATCCAGGATCTCCGCGCACGAATGGAGCTGCGCAATATCCGCTCGGCGCGGGAGCGGGTGCTTCAGTATCTCAGGCTCTGCGCCGGGGCCGACGGGCGAACGATCGCGATCGAGGGTCAATTTCAGGACATAGCAGCGGAGGTTGGGCTGACCCGCGAGGCTCTCTACCGCACCCTGGCCGCACTGGAGGCCGAAGGGGTCCTCGCGCGTGCCGGGACAGGGATCGTGCTGAAAAAATCTGCCGTCGGATGATTCAAATCATGCCAGCGACGGCAACATGAACTTAAGCTGACGCCGACAGAACCCATCACTGAGGCGAGCGCTCGCCCGCCGATACGGCGAGCGTGTCGCAGTCATCTTTTCTTGGCGCATGATCCTAATCATACGACTCACGATGGGAACAGCGTACTGTGACCCGATCTTACTTTCGAAAGAGGGTTCCATGTTCTCCACCCGTCGATTTGTCGCTCTCGGCACGATCGCTTTCGTCGCCGCGGCGGGCCTCGCGCTCGCGCAGACCGCGCCTCCCGATCAAGGCATGATGGGGTCCCCAGAGATGCGCCAAATGATGCAGAAGCATCACCCCGAGGGAAGGATGCCGATGTCCGGCCACCCCGGCATGCAGGCCGGTATGGCCGTTCCCACGATGCCCGGCCAGGATGCTTTCGGAGCCATCCAGGAAATCGTCCGCCTGCTCAACGCCGACCCGAAGACCGATTGGTCCAAAGTCGATCTCGAGGCGCTGCGCCAGCACCTCATCGACATGAGCGAGGTGACGCTGAAAGCCGATGCCCAGGCAAAGCCGATCGACGGAGGTCTCGAGATCGCCGTCACGGGCAGCGATCGCACCCTTGCCGCCATTCAGCGGATGGTCCCGGCGCACGCCCAGGAAATCAATGGTCTCAATGGCTGGAGCGCCACGACCGCGCCGCTGCCGAACGGCGTTCTTCTCACGGTGACCGCTGCCGATCCCAAGGAAGTCCAACATATCCGCGGCCTCGGTTTCATCGGCTTGCTGGTCAGCGGATCCCATCACCAGCCCCACCATCTTGCGATGGCCAAAGGCGAATTCATGCATTCCCCCTGATCCGTCAACTTGTCGACTATCAAAGCCGCTAGCGCCTCGGCACTGCACTAAAGTCGCTGATCCTGTGAAATCGCGCGCCTGGGTGCTCGCCGAAGGTTTTTGCGGAACGCCTTCGCGCAAGCCTCGAGTCGCGTGCTCTTAGTCATGCGCGGGTACCGCATTGACGTGTGGCGCCGGCGCTCTTAATTATATCGGAACTCGATAGCGGTCTTCGGTATACGTCTATATGCGTTTGGCCACCGATGGACGACAGATACCTCTATGCCGGTCTGATCCGGCTTCACGTGCTGCACCATGCCGTCAAGGAACCGGTCTACGGCTTGGCGATGATCGAGGAGCTTGGCCGACACGGTTACAAAGTCAGCGCCGGCACGCTGTATCCGATCCTGCACGGGCTGGAGGAGAAGGGGTACCTCACCTCGACGGAGGAGCGGACCGAGAGCGCCGCGCGCCGGGTCTATCGCGCGACGCCGACGGGCGTTCGGGCACTTGCCGCCGCCAAGCTCAAGGTGCGCGAGTTGTTCGGCGAGCTGTTCGAGGACGACGCCGGCGAACGCTGAAACACGCCACGGCCGGGAGCAGCCTCTGATGCGCTGGGGGCCACTGCTTCGAACCCGGGCGGACGGTTGGACCATCCTGGTTCGCCTGATGGTTGGCCTCGTCGTGTTTCTTCCCGAAGGAATTCAGAAGCTCGCCTTTCCCGGGATCCTCGGTCGGGGCGCTTTGCCAATATCGGGATTCCGTACCCCGAGGTGATGGGTCCCTTTGTCGGTACGGTTGAGATCATGTGCGGCACGCTCGTCATTCTCGGTCTTTTGACGCGGCTCGCGGCGATTCCGCTGATCGTCATCATGGTCGTGGCGATCGTTTCGACGAAGCTGCCGATCTGGGCGGGTCACGACATCTGGATCTTTCACATGCCGAAACTCGCCCGTTACGGCTTCTGGAGCATGGCCCATGAGGCTCGCGATGATTTCATCATGCTGCTGGGATCGCTCTACCTGCTGATCGCAGGCGCCGGGGCATGGTCTCTGGATGCCATGCTCGCGCGCGAACGCAGCCCGCTGTATCGGCGCGAGGAGTGAAGCCGTGATGATCGATCGGCGCTCCTTTCTCAAATATGCCGGACTGGTTCCCGTTATCGGCACGGCGCCGCGTCTCGCATTAGCCGCCGACGAAAGCACTGCGGAAAAGGCGGACTACACGCTGCGCATCGGCACAGGGCTGGTCGAGCTGGCGCCGGACCACATCGTGTCGACAACTCTCTATAACGGCCAGTTTCCCGGACCGCTGCTGCGGTTCAAGGAGGGGCAACGGGTCGTCGTCGACATCCGCAATGATACCGATACGCCGGAACTGGTTCACTGGCACGGGCAGATGATTCCGAGCGACGTCGATGGCGCTTCCGAGGAAGGTTCGCCGTTCGTACCGGCGCACGGGATGCGCCGGATCGCGTTCGTGCCAAAGCCTTCGGGCTTCCGGTTTTACCATACGCATGTCGTGGCCGGGGGCGACCTGAACCGCGGCACGTACACAGGTCAGGCCGGGCCGGTCTACATCGAACCGAAGAACAACCCTGGCTCTTATGACCGCGAAGTCTTTCTGGTGATGAAGGAGTTCGCGCCGGCCTTCAGCCGCGGCGGGGATATGGCGATGGACGTGCTGGCCGGTGCTCCCGTCAAGGCCCTGCAACAGACGGGCAAGGCGGCCGACGAGGAAGCGCAGGAGAAGACCAAGGGCTTCGAGGTGGGCTACGAGCTGTTCGGCATCAATGGCCGGATGCTCGGCCACGATGAACCCATCCGCGTGAAGGCGGGCGAACGCGTGCTGTTCCACGTGCTTAATGCGAGTGCGACCGAGATCCGCAGTCTCGCTCTGCCCGGCCATCTCTTTCGGATCGTCGCGCTCGACGGCAATCCCGTTCCAACGCAAGCAGACGTGCCTGTGCTTTGGCTCGGAACCGCTGAACGCATCTCGGCGCTCGTCGAAATGAAGCATCCCGGCGTGTGGGTGGCGGGCGATCTCGCGGATGACGACCGGCGGCATGGGATGGGTATCGTCGTCGAGTACGCAGGGCAGAAGGGCAAGCCGCAGTGGATCAAGCCGCAACCGTTCCGCTGGGATTACACGCAATTTGGCAAAGCGAATAGTGTGCCGGCCACGCCTGACGAGACGATCGAGATCACGATCGTCAAGCACAACGGCGCGCTCAACGGTTTCAACCAGTGGACCCTGAACGGCGAAGCTTTTTCGATGGACGCCATGAAGCCGATGTACACAGTGCATGCGGGGCGCCGCTATCGGCTTAAATTCCGCAATGCGAGCGACGACATCCACCCGCTGCATCTGCACCGGCATAGCTTCGAATTGACGCGCATTGCCGGCAAACCGACCGCCGGGGTGATCAAGGACGTGGTGATGCTCGGCGGATTCCAGGAGCTGGAATTTGACTTCGTCGCCGACAATCCTGGGCTGACGCTCTTCCACTGTCACCAGCAGCTGCACATGGATTTCGGATTCATGGCACTCTTCAACTATGCCTAGGGGAGTGGGGAGCGCATGAATAATAAAAAGCGAGGAGTGCCCCGGTGACGATCGCTGCGCAGTCTGCCGAGGCTAAAGACCAGCAGAGAGGTTCGGCTCTCGAAGTTCTGCTCGTCTTTCTGCGGCTGGGCGTTACCTGCTTTGGCGGACCGATCGCTCACATCGGTTATTTCCGCGACGAGTTCGTCGTTCGCCGCCGCTGGATCGACGAGCACGCCTATGCCGATCTCGTGGGTCTGTGCCAATTCCTGCCCGGTCCCGCCAGCAGCCAGGTTGGATTTTCCATCGGCCTCATGCGCGCCGGCTATCGTGGCGGTCTCGCGGCGTGGACCGGCTTCACGCTGCCATCCGCCATCGCTCTGGTGCTCTTCGCCTACGGCGCCGGGGCGCTCGGCGGCCCGGCCGGCATCGGGCTGCTTCATGGCCTCAAGCTCGTCGCCGTCGCGATCGTGGCCCAGGCCGTTTGGGGTATGGCACGTACGCTATGCCCCGACCGGGAGCGGGCGTCCATTGCGCTCGCGGCGGCGCTGATTATTCTGTTCAGCGCGTCCTCAGTCTCCCAGATTGCGGCTATCCTGTTGGGTGGCATTGCAGGGCTATGGCTCTGCCGGACCGGGCCGCCAGCAACGACCGGACATGTTACAGTGCCGGTCTCGCTCACTGTGGGCGTGATAGCGCTGGCCGCGTTCTTTCTGCTGCTCGCTGGCCTTCCCGTCCTGCGCGGTCTCGTAAACTCGCAGGGCGTAGCTCTCTTCGAGGCCTTCTACCGCTCGGGCGCGTTGGTGTTCGGCGGTGGCCACGTGGTGCTGCCGTTGCTGCGCGAGGCTTTTGTGACACCCGGCTGGGTCAGCGATGATGTCTTCCTTGCCGGCTACGGCGCCGCGCAAGCCGTTCCGGGACCTCTGTTCACCTTCGCAGCCTATCTTGGCGCCGTCGTCCGCCCGTCACCGCACGGGCTTATGGGCGCAGCGGTGGGGCTGATCGGGATTTTTCTTCCCGGCGTGCTGATCCTCATGGGCACGTTGCCTTTCTGGGAAACCTTCCGGAAGCGTACCGGGGCGCAGGCGGTGATGCGCGGCGTCAACGCGGCGGTAGTCGGCCTGCTCGGCGCGGCGCTCTACAACCCGGTCTGGACCAGCTCGGTCAACACCCCCGGGGATTTCGGAATCGCTCTCGTCGGCTTCGTCCTCCTCACCGTCTGGCGCGCACCACCGTTGGTCGTCGTGATCATCAGCGCGCTTGGAGGGATCGCCCTTGCGCGGGCCATGCCATGACAGGATGAGACGTCCCTGGCCTGTTCAGCGATCCAACGATACTTTTGAGGGCTTTCAAGGAATACGTTTCCTATTCGCCTTCGCCAGTTTATTTGCCGATATCTCCACGGAGATGCTCTACCCGGTCCTGGTCTTTCTGACGCAAACGCTGAAGGCGAGCGGCAGCATCGTTGGCCTGGTGGACGGCTTTGCGCAGGCGACGCAGAGTATCGTGCAGGGGTTCTCCGGCGCGCTGTCGGACAAGCTGCAAAAGAGAAACCCGTCGCACTGGCCGGCTATTTTTGGCGGCGGTCGCCAAGCGGCTGATGGGTTCTCCGCGGATTGGCAGGGCGTCTTCGGCGCACGGTTGCTGGACCGGCTATGCCAAGCGCCAACAGCAACACGCCCATGACAAGGCCGGCGCCGGCGACTTCGCCGGGGCGAAGTCCGCCCGTTAGGATCACAGCCGAAACCGCTTTCATCGGCTGCACTGGCACCGGCAGGCCATAGAATAGGCCGCTGCCGATTAGGAATACGCCAAAGCCGAACAGCACGCCGGCGGGAGCCAATCCGGCGACTGTCATCGCGCTGATGACATGCGGGATGAAGGTGCCGAGATCGCCGCAAGCCCCGCTGCACTCTTGGAGGAAGCGACAGCGGTGCCGACGGGAATCCAGCTCGCGGCTCATGCGCGATCTCTTATCCGATCGGCAGCCCGGCTGTCTTCCACTCGGGAAACCCATCTTCCAGCCGTCGCGCGCGGTAGCCCCGCTGACGTAGCAGCGCAACTGCCTCGAACGAGAGGACGCACCAGGGGCCCCGGCAATAGGCGACGATTTCCTGCTCTGCGGGAAGCTCGGCTAGGCGCAGTTCCAATTGTGCCAACGGGATATTCAGCGCCGCGGGCAAGTGCCCGTTGGCGAATTCATCCTCCGGGCGGACATCGAGGACGGTCGCCGTTCCGCAGCGTAATCGGTCGAGCAATTCATCGCGCGACACGGGCTCGAACTCGTCGCGCGCCCGGAAATAGCTCGCCATCACCCGGGCGATCTCGGCGCTGTTGCGCTCGCCGACGCGGCTGAGCGCGGCAAGCAATCCAACCACCACGTCGTCGCCGGCCAGCCGATAGTAGACGCGCTTG
The DNA here is from genome assembly GCA_035272665.1 of Allostellaceae bacterium. GTDB lineage: Bacteria > Pseudomonadota > Alphaproteobacteria > ATCC43930 > CGMCC-115725 > AP-15. The sequence continues at coordinate 15,189 of DATEQL010000274.1, read as the reverse complement.
CCGTCACGTCGGCCCACAACGAGTGCGGCGCGGCGGAGAAGCTGCAGATGCCGGGACGCGTTAGCAAGGGTCAGGCCCGCCCGCACCGCCAAATCCTCGACGCTGCGCTCGCCCTGTCCAAGGTGTTCGAGCAGCTCTAGCCGATGCGCATGGCCGAGCGCCTGCGCGATCTGAGCCAGGCTGGCGAATACGTGCTGTTTCGGACCCACGCTTGACATCTCACTCAGCATGAAGATCAATCATCAGAATGATTGAATGAAAATCATCGGGGGTCAACGATACTCGATCCTAAGCGCACGTGAGAACCGCATGATCGTCGGCTTTTTCCCGGCAACAACAATGCCCGATGCCGAGTGGTGGCAGGCGTTGTGGCCCGATCCGGCGAAGGTTCTCGTCGAAATGGGCGTCCAGCCGGGTATGGTCGTGGTTGATCTATGTTGCGGCGACGGGCTGTTTACAGCTCCGCTCGCTCGCATCGCGGATCGCGTCTGCGCTATCGATATAGACCCTGTCGTGCTGGCCCGGGCGCGGGCGCGTGTCGCGGCGGCAGGCGCGACCAACTGCAAGTTTGTCGTGGCGGACGCCATGACTGTCGATACGGTCGCGCCGGAGCCGGCCGATTACGTTTTTCTGGCCAACACCTTCCACGGCGTCTCGGATCAGCTCGTCCTGGCGCGGGCCGTCGCGGCATGCCTCAAGCCCCAAGGGCAATTCGGAATCGTCAGCTGGCATCGCCGACCGCGTGAGGAGACGGTCGTGCTCGGCCAGCCGCGCGGACCAAAAACCGAGATGCGGATAGAGGCCAGCGATGTGACGGCAATCGTCGAGCCGGCCGGCCTGCTGCTGAACCGCGCTGTTGAACTGCCCCCTTATCACTATGGCGTGGTCCTTCGAAGGAGGAGCGAATGAGTGACCGCTTACCTGTTGACGCTATCGCGCTACGCGAGGAGGTCAAATCCAAATACCGCGCCGTGGCGGTCGATCCGCACGGCAGCTACCACTTCCACACCGGACGCCCGCTGACCCGGCGGTTGGGCTATGACCAGGCGGTCGTCACCGCCTTACCGGACAGCGCGGTCGAGGCTTTCGCCGGTGTCGGTAACCCGTTCTCGCTCGGCGCCTTGAAGCCGGGCGAGCGGGTCGTCGATCTCGGCTCCGGAGGCGGTTTCGACTGCTTTGTCGCCGCCCAACAGGTGGGGCTTGAGGGTCGCGTTGTCGGCATCGACATGACCGAGGAAATGCTAAGCCGATCGCGTGCTACAGCGGCCACGATGGGGCTGAGCAACGTGGAGTTTCGCCAAGGCGTGATCGAGGCTTTGCCGATCGAGGACGGCTGGGCCGACGTCGTGATCAGCAATGGTGTCATCAACCTTTGCGCCGACAAGCGCCAGGTCTTCTCCGAGGTTATGCGGGTGCTGAGGTCCGGCGGACGTTTGCAGTTCGCCGACATCGCGAACGGCAAGGAGGTCCCGGCAGGAGCGCTCCGCAACATCGACTTGTGGACCGACTGAATTGCCGGTGGCCTGCCGTGCGCAGGCTGGCGGCATATGCTTGAGCAGAGTGGGTTCGTGGATATCCAGATCGGCCCGGCGGTTGACACCTTCGGTGGCGCCGGCGGCGAGAGCAAGGCGCGGTTGTTCGAGGTCTACGGCTACGCTTTCGTGGCACACAAATCGAAATAGGCAAGGCCGAGCGCGCGATCTCTTTCAGGTCGCGCGCTCAGTCGCCTATCTGGAACCAAGGTAGGTGCTCCTCAGGGAATACATGCCTTGTTGGCTGAAGTTCGGCTGCGCGATCGAATGCGCCAACATGGAAATGTGTTTCAGTTGGCAACCGCGCGCTTTCGCAGGTCAATGTTGACCCGCACCGGGCACAAAATCCCCGCCGGGTTCTTCCCGGCGAAGAATCGAACTTAGTTATCTCACCTTGGGTGACCGTATATGCCGTGCGTTCGAATGCCGCAAAAACCGAAGCAGGTGCGCCGCTATGCTTGCGGCAACTTTCGGAATGGCACCAATATATTCCCTTCGGTTGACCAGTTGCAGTAAAACGGACCGCACCGCACAGGCAGCCACCTTCGAATTGGTCGGTCGTGCCGGTCATGATTCTGATCCTCCACCTTGGCCCGGGGCCAGTTAGTACGTGGAAAAAACGTGAAACTGCTCGTACCAGTTTTCATGGGCGGTTTAGCGCAATCAAGCTAACGCTCACGACTTTACACATATTGCTCCCGCGGCCACGGTCCGAGAGGGTGTTCGGTTTCGCTCTGAGTCTGGCGGAGTTCGCTCTTGTCGAGCGGCACTCGTCGCAAGCTGACTTCGATGACGCCGTCATTCGTGCGAGCGCGCCGTGAACTGGCTCTCTTCCATGATTCCGGTCGCGATAGTACTCATCGTGGCTGTGAGTATGGGGATAGGAGCGGCACTGCTCGGCTATCCTGCCTGGGCAATTCCTCTTATCGCGCTCCTTGGTGCCGGCGGTGCCGTCGTTGCGGTGCGCTTAATCGGCTAGCAAGGTCTCGGAAAGTTTCTCCCACGCCTCGGAAGCGTATAAGTGGGATCGGCAGACTGCGTTCGACACGGAGCGCGCAGGATGAACACAACTTTGACGCTGGTGGATCTCGGCGGGGCGATTGCGCTCCTGATCTGGGGCGTGCATATGGTCCAGACCGGGATTACGCGCGCCTTCGGTCCGCAACTCCGACGGATGCTGAGCTACGCGCTCGGCAGCCGGTTCAAGGCCTTCTTCGCCGGGGTGGGCGTGACCTCGATCCTTCAGAGCAGCACGGCCACAGGTCTGATGGTTACGGCATTCGCCGCCGGGGGGCTTGTCGACCTCGTGCCGGCGTTGGCCGTGATGCTGGGCGCCAATGTCGGCACCACGCTCATTGTCCAGGTGCTGTCGTTCGACGTGTCCCGGGTTTCGTTTCTGTTCATCCTGATCGGCGTTTTCATGTTTCGGCGGAGCGGGGTCACCCGCACGCGCGATCTCGGCCGGGTGGGGATCGGGCTTGGTCTGATGCTGATCGCGCTTCAGCACCTCCTTTCGATGATCACTCCCTACGAGGACGTGCCGAGCCTGCGGATGCTGCTCGGTGCGGTCACGACCGACCCGCTGATCGACATTCTGCTCGCGGCCGGATTGACGTGGGCGGCGCATTCGAGTGTCGCCGTCGTATTGTTGGTCATGGCCTTTGCGGCCCAGGCGGTCGTGCCGCCGCACGCCGCGTTCGCGCTCGTGCTCGGGGCCAACCTCGGGACGGCTCTGAACCCGCTGCTCGAAAGCGGTCTGGGCTGGGACCCCGCCGCTAAGCGCCTGCCGATCGGCAATCTGATCAACCGGATCGTCGGCTGCGCGGTGGCGCTCGCTTTTCTCAATTGGATCGGCCCGGCGCTCGTCACGGTCGAGCCCGATGCCGGGCGCGCCGTGGCCGACTTTCACACCGGCTTCAACATTGTGCTGGCGCTGCTGTTCTTCCCTCTGCTGAAACCGTTCGCCCGGCTGCTCGTGCGTCTTCTGCCGGCGCGCGTCGACACCGCCGATCCATCACAGCCCCTCTATCTCGACTGGGCGGCGCGTGAGACGCCCAGCATCGCGCTCGCCGGCGCTGCGCGCGAGGCGCTGCGCATGGTCGATGTGTTCGAGGCCATGCTGCGCGGCGCGCTCGATTCGCTCAATCGTGGAGATCGCAAGCGCGTCACGGAAACCGCGCGCATGGACAATGTGCTCGACCGGCTCGATACCGCGATCAAGAAATACCTCACCTCGATCGATACCGACGCTCTCGACGACACGGATCACCGACGTTTATCGGAAATCCTCGCATTCACGACCAACCTCGAGCACGCCGGCGATATCGTCGAGAAGAGCCTGATGTCGCTTGCCGCCAAGCGCATCAAACGCGGCGTCAGCTTCTCGGAGACCAGCCGGCAAGAAATCCGTAAAATGATGGACCGGCTGATCGGCAACGCGCGCGCCGCGGCGGCCGTGTTCATAACCGAAGACCCGCGGGCGGCGCGCCAGCTTCTCGGCGAAAAGGAGGTCTTCCGGGAGCTCGAGCTGCGCACAACCGAAGAATACTTCGGACGGGCGCGCACTAGCCGGACAGAGAACATTGAAATGGGCAAACTCCTCGTCGACATCGTGCGCGACCTCAAGCGGGTCAACGCTCATCTGGCAGCGGCTGCCTATCCGGTCCTCGAGGGGCGCGGCGAACTGCTATCAAGCCGGCTGAAGCAAGATTGACAAGGCCGCGGGGCTCAGAGTGGCGCGCACGAAGAAAAAACGACCGGAGAAAAGCCTGGCTTTCGATCGCATTGTGGAATTGGAAACGGCGATCGCCGGCGTGCGCGACGGGCGAAAAACCAGCCCACGTACCGCCTGGCTGCTCGCCGCGGGGCTCCCCAGAATGGCACAAAAGGTGGCTGAGGAAGCGATGGAAATCGTCATCGAAGCGGTTCGTGGGGAGCGCTCCGCGGTCATCAATGAGAGCGTCGATCTCCTCTATAATCTCGTTGTGCTTTGGAGCGAACTCGGGATCAGCGCCTCCGAGATTTGGGCCGAAATGGATCGCCGCCAAGCACTTCTCGGGATGGCGGAGAAGCTGCCGAAGGAGGAAATCGGGGTGGGCTCGATGTCATCTGCCGAGCGCTAGCGCCAGGGGGTTCAGCGCAAAAGATATGCCGCGCACGGCGGGCAACCTTAGGGCAAGCCCATCAAGCCAAGCAGTCCGGATGATTGCCAGCCGTTTCGAGTTGGTAATTTTCGACTGCGACGGGGTGCTGGTCGACAGCGAGGCGATCATCAGCCGCGCCCATGCCGAGGTTCTGACGGTCTGCGGATATCCAATCACGGCAGAAGTTTTGGTCGAGCGCTTCTGCGGCATGAGCGATGCGGACATGCTGGAGGTCATTGAGCGCGAATGGGGCCGGGTGTTGCCACCCTCTTATACCGAGCGCGTCGGGGCAATGATCGAACTCGGCTTCTGTCATTCGCTCACAGCGATCGAGGGAGTTGCGGAGGCGCTGGATTCGTTGCCGGTGGCCGTCTGCGTCGCGTCGAGCAGCAGCCTGGAGCAGATCCGTCAGAAACTGAAGATAACCGGCCTTCTGGGACGTTTTGGCGAACACCTGTTCAGCGCGACGATGGTCGCTCGCGGCAAGCCGGCTCCCGACCTGTTTCTATATGCCGCACACCACCTTACGACGGCGCCGGACCGCTGTCTCGTCATCGAGGATAGCCCCGCAGGTATCGATGCCGCCCTCGCCGCCGGCATGACCGCCATTGGCTTCTTCGGTGGAAGCCACTGCGGCCCGGAGCACGGGGCTCGTCTGGAAAAGCACGGAGCGCCGCTAGTTATCGACGACATGCGCGGACTGGCGACCGCGATAGCGAAACTCATCTAAACAGCAGCGAGATGACAACCTTCTAACTTGCTGGCACGTTCGGAACCCATCTATGCTTGTGTTCTGCATATACTGCTTGAGAAGGTGCCGGAAACGCCGGATCGGCGAAGGCGCCCGCGGCGACCGCTACCATTTCGGGTTTACGGCTGGCCTTCCAGTACACGGTCGACCCGCAATGGGGACAGAAGTAGAAGGTGACGGGATACCCGCTTTCCGACTGTCGAGTGTAGGCCGCGGCATCGCCGGCCACCTTGACGTTTTCGCGTGGAAAGAACGCGGCGATCCCATAGGTGCTCCCTGTTCGCCGCTGGCATGCGAGACAGTGGCACAGAGAGACTTGAGCCGGATCTCCTACACAGCTCGCGGTAAGCCGCTCGCAGACGCATGCGGCGACTCTGGTAGGCATCATCAAATCCTCCTTTCGGCGTGGCGCCGACGACGGCTCGGTAAGAATTCTCGAGATTGATTGTCGAGCAAAGGTGTAAATTGCCGATGGTGGGACTGAAAACGCAGAACGATCTGGAAATCGCACTCCGGCAAAATAAATGGCTCGGGGAGATCCTCGAAAGGTTCGAGGAGGTTACCTTACCGGACAGTTGGCTCGTCGCCGGCTGCATAGCACAGACTATCTGGAATTTGGGTTATGGACAGCCCGCTGAGTTTGGCCTCAAAGATGTCGACGTCATATATTTCGATGAACAAGATTTATCGTTCGAAGCCGAGGTCAGTCATGAGAGACGCCTCCGTGATCTATTTCGACATCTTCCGATAAAACTCGATGTCAAGAACGAAGCGCGAGTGCACCTTTGGTACGAAGAACGCTTCGGCTACGCGATCAAACCCTATTCATCCAGCGCCGACGCGATCGCAACCTTTCCAACCACGGCAACCGCCGCAGGGGTACGTCAGATACGCGGCAAATTCGAGTGCTGTGCACCCTTCGGACTTGACGATTTGTTCAGCCTCGTGATCAGACCAAATAAACGGCAGATAACACGCGCCATTTACGAGGCGAAAGTTGAACGATGGCGTTCAATTTGGCCTCGACTAACCTTCCTACCGTGGGAGGAGATAATTCCGCCTGCACAATAGCGTCGTCCAGCGACCCGCGCCTCAGCCGCGGGCCGGCGAGGGACGGTGCGGCATTGTCCACTGGTCACGCTCTGCCTCTTTGGGCTGTTCGGGCTAGGTGCGCGAACGCGAAGATTTTGAAGCGTCATCGCATCGTTTTGAAATTTCCAAAATCATGCCTTGACGGAGTGGGAAACCAGCACATATTTTGAGGATAGCTGAAATATTGAAGGATTCTGGCCGGTCATGGACCAGAAACGTGCGATCGCCGCCCTCGCGGCTCTCGCCCAGGAAACCCGGCTCGAGCTGTTCCGTCTATTGGTCACCTGCGGTCCGGAAGGATTGCCGGCCGGCGTCATCGCCGAGCGGCTCGGCGTGCTACCTTCGTCCCTGTCCTTCCACCTCGCTCAGCTCACGCATGCCGGGCTCATAACGCAACGTCGTCTGAGCCGGCAGCTGATCTATTCGGCCGAGTACGGCGCGATGAACGACCTGCTAGCCTACCTCACAGAGAATTGCTGCGGACGCGGTAACGCCTGCGCGGCCCCCTGCAATCCCGCCGACATCCTTGCTACGGGAGAGACCGATGAAGCGCCTGCACGTGCACGTGTCAGTTGACGATTTGGCAGCGTCGACGCGGTTCTATTCGACCCTGTTCGCGGCCGCGCCGACCGTCGTCAAGGACGATTACGTGAAATGGATGCTCGATGACCCGCGGGTGAACTTCGCGATCAGCACGCGGGCTGGCCGCGCGCCCGGGATCTCGCATCTCGGTATCCAGGCCGAGGGTGAGACCGAGCTCGCCGAGGTCTACGACCGGTCAGCCGCGCCGAGCGGCCGATCGTCGAGGCCACGACAACGACCTGCTGCTACGCCAAATCCGATAAGCAATGGATCGCCGATCCGCAGGGCGTGCCCTGGGAAACCTTCTTCACCTACGGCGAAGCGACGGTTTACGGCGAGGGTTCGCTGCACAAGCTGCGCGAAGCGACCGAACAAGCTTGCTATGCGCCGACTTGCTGCGAACCCCAGGAGGTTCCTGCGGCAGCGGTCGCCTGCTGCGCCGGTTAGCGCACTACCCGCGCACCAAAGGAGGGAGGGATGAACCAAGCCGACATCAAGGAGAGGGTGCGCACCCGCTACGGCGGCATCGCCGAAGCGTCCGGCACAGCCGATTGCTGCGCACCGGCAAGTTCATGTTGCGGCCCTTCGACCGCCTCCACGGCGGAGGGAAAGTCGCGGCAGATGGGCTATTCCGAAGCCGAGCTCGCGTCTGTCCCGGAAGGTGCCAATCTCGGGCTCGGCTGCGGCAATCCGCAAGCCATTGCCGCTTTACGGCCAGGTGAAGTAGTGATCGATCTCGGCAGCGGTGCGGGTTTCGATTGCTTTCTCGCCGCGCAGCAAGTCGGCTCGGACGGTCACGTCATCGGTGTCGACATGACTCACGAGATGCTGAAGAAGGCGCGCGAGAACGCGGCCAAGATCGGCGCCGGCAATGTCGAATTCCGCCTTGGCGAGCTGGAATATTTGCCCATCGCGGATAACACGGCTGATGCCCTTCTTTCGAACTGCGTTATCAACCTGGTGCCCGACAAAGAGCAGGTGTTCCGCGAGGCTTTTCGGGTGCTCAAGCCCGGCGGACGGTTGGCGATTTCGGACGTGGTCAACAGCGCGCCTTTGCCGGCAGAACTGCAGGCCGACAGTGCGCTGCTGTGCGGTTGCATCAGCGGCGCCGCACCGGTCGATCGCATCGAGGCGTGGCTTGCGCAGGCCGGTTTCGTTGACGTGCGGGTGACCCCGCGGACGGAGAGCCGCGAGCTGATCAAGACCTGGGCGCCGGGGCGCGGCATCGAGGATTTTGTCGTCTCCGCGACCATCGAGGGCCGCAAACCCGCCTGAGCGGCCGAGCGGCAAGGCGATGACCGCACGACGAACACGGTCATCGCCGCTCGCCCGGTACATCAAGCAACCGCTGCCAGGAATTGTTCCGCGATGACATCTGTCAGTGATGCCGGACGCCGCGCCGCGGCGCCGGCGCTTGGCACCTTCGAACGCTACCTGACCTTATGGGTGGCGCTTTGCATCGTTGCCGGCATCATCCTCGGTCAACTCTTTCCCGCCCCGTTTCAGGCGCTCGGTCGCATGACGCTGGCGGAAGTCAACATCCCGGTTGCGGTGCTGATCTGGCTGATGATCGTCCCCATGCTGCTCAAGGTCGATTTCGGCGCGCTGCACCGGGTGGCCGAGCAATGGCGCGGCATCGCCGTAACCGTCGGTATCAACTGGCTGGTCAAGCCCTTCAGCATGGCCTTGCTCGGCTGGCTGTTCATAGGTTGGCTGTTCCGCCCGTGGCTGCCGGCAGGTCAGATCGACAGCTACATTGCCGGTCTCATTATCCTCGCGGCTGCGCCCTGCACGGCAATGGTGTTCGTATGGTCCAACTTGACCGATGGTGACCCCAATTTCACGCTAAGCCAGGTCGCACTCAACGACACCATCATGGTGTTTGCTTTCGCTCCGATCGTGGCGCTGCTGCTTGGTCTGTCGTCGATCACGGTGCCATGGACGACGTTGTTCATTTCTGTCGTCCTCTACATTGTCGTACCGGTGATTGCCGCCCAGCTGTGGCGGCGATCGCTGCTGGGACAAGGCGGAGAGGCGGCGCTTGCGCGCACCCTGCGGACCCTACAACCGATCTCGCTCATCGCGCTGCTGGCAACGCTGGTACTGCTGTTCGGCTTTCAGGGCGCGCAGATCGTTAGGCAGCCTCTCATCATCGCGCTGCTGGCAGTGCCGATCATCATCCAGGTCTATCTCAATGCCGGCATCGCTTACGGGCTCAATCGAGCCCTCGGTGTGCCGCACAACGTCGCCTGCCCCTCGGCCTTGATCGGCGCATCGAACTTCTTCGAATTGGCCGTCGCCGCCGCGATCGCGCTGTTTGGCTTTCAATCCGGTGCGGCGCTTGCGACCGTGGTCGGCGTGTTGGTCGAGGTGCCGGTCATGCTCTCGGTGGTGCGGATTGTGTTGCGCACGCGCGGCTGGTACGAGCATGGGCGGACCGTCTAGGATCCGGCCGAAACTCGATGGTCAACGCAATCGAATTGAGGACGCGTACGGCGACGCTCGCGGATGCGGCCGCGATTGCGACGATCTACAATAAAGGGATAGCCGATCGTATCGCCACGTTCGAAACCAAGCCACGAACCACGGGTCAGATTGGCGCATGGTTCAAGCCCGGGCACGTCATCGTGATGTCCGAAACCCGTGCAGTCGGACCGGTCGCGCCCGCTGCTTCCTTCCCCTATAGCGCGCGGCCTTGCTACGCCGGTATCGGCGAGTTCTCGGTCTATGTCGCCCGCGCATACGGCGGCTGCGGCGACGGCTGCGCCGTGCTCGGTCTCGGTTTCGCGCAAATCGGCATCCACCGCCGCTACGCACGATTGGATGGCTTCCGGCGTGACTGCGTAATTATCGAGCGATTGCTCGAGACAGGCGACGGCGAGCACAAGGGATGAGACGCTCCGTCGTCGTCGGCGCCCTTGGGACAGCGCAGACGCTCGCCTGGGGATCGAGCTACTATCTGCCGGCAATCCTGGCTGACCCTATCGCGCACGGTCTCGACCTGTCGCGCACTACTGTATTCGGCCTCTTCTCGGGCGCACTGCTGCTATCGGCCGTGCTGGGGCCTTCTGTCGGCCGCGCGATCGACAATCACGGCGGTCGCGGCATCCTGGCGCTCTCCAATCTGGTCCTGGCGACGGGGCTCGTGCTGCTCGGTGTCGCACAGGGGTTTGCCACGCTGGCTCTTGCCTGGGCTGCGCTCGGTATGGGTATGGCGATAGGCCTTTACGATCCGGCTTTCGCCACGCTCACCGGGCTTTATGGCCGCGCCGCGCGCGGGCCGATCACCGGCATCACCTTGATCGCTGGTTTCGCGAGCACGGTCGGATGGCCGCTATCGGCTTTCCTCGATGCGCAATTTGGTTGGCGCGCGGCGTGCCTCATTTGGGCGGCGCTACATATTCTGATCGGGCTGCCGTTGAACCGCTTGCTGATCCCGCGAGCGCCATCCCCGGCCCCAGCGTCGGACCTGGCAGGCGAGACTTCGCCGGCGCCGCGCGGCGCAATGGCTATCCTTGCCTTCGTGTTTGCGGTGACCTGGTTTGTCACCGGTGCCATGGCTGCGCATCTGCCGCGCCTCCTTGAAATCGCCGGCGCCAGCACGACGGCAGCGATTGGGGCCGCCGCCCTGGTCGGACCGGCGCAGGTCGCGGCGCGGCTCGTGGAATTCGGGACGCTACGAATGGTGCATCCGCTGGTTTCGGCACGTCTGGCCGCGCTGCTGCATCCGATCGGAGCGGTAATCCTGGGGCTGCTCGGGCCTGGCGCCATCACGGCCTTCGCGGTTTTGCATGGCGCGGGCAATGGTCTCCTGACGATCGCCAAGGGAACTGTGCCGTTGGCGATCTTTGGGCCGGTCGGCTACGGGCTGCGCAGCGGCATTCTTGGTGCTCCAGCGCGTGCGACACAGGCGGCCGCGCCGCTGCTCTTCGGTCTCTTGATGGATCATATGGGCATCGGGGTGCTGGCCATATCGAGCGGGCTCAGCCTGAGCGCGTTTGTCGCGCTGCTGATCTTGAAGGCGCGTCCGGCGGTCGCTCCTGCGCCGGCATAAAGAACGGTCCGGCTTTTGCTGATGCCGGCGCCCGGCAGTCGAGGCTACACAAAGGCGATGGTCCCCGCGCAGATGCTGCTGCAAATCGGGGCCTTTGCGTTGCCGGCGCCGCTCCCGGACTACATCGTGCGTTGGGACTTGTCGAAAACCGATGCCGGCTGATCTCCAATTCGAGCTTCTAGGGTCGTCGTTGCCAGACATCTCGGGACAGGAAAATCGTGGCGGCGGCGCCGGCCAAACAAGCAAGCCCGCAGGTGCCGAAGCTCAGTATCCAGGCGCCGGGCTGCGATGTCCCGCCGAATTGATCGAGCGTGATGCCGAACAGGAGTGTCCCGAGGAACCCGCCGCCAAAGCCGACGCAGGAATACAGCCCGATCGTTGCTCCTCTGTGCCGCGGAGCGGCAACAGCGAGGACGCCCGAAGTGAGATTGGAGAAGTTGCCCTGTACGATGAAGCCGGCGACCACGGCCAAGCTTAAGACGGCGATGTAAGGCAGCATCACTGTAAACCCGAATAGACCGCCCGCGAACGCCGACAGCAGGAAGACAATGGTAGCGATGTTGCGCAGGCCGTAGTGAATCGACAGCTCGTTGCCGAGAAGGCCGGCAGGGACGCCAAGGAAACTGATCAACGCACCGACCGCCAGCATGATCCAGGCTTGCGCGGGAACTCCGGCCTGATCGGCGGCACAAAACGCGAGAAAGACGACAATCCACTGCCGCAATCCGGCCGAACCCCAGATCGCCGCGGCATACCCAAAGATCAGGACGAGCGCATCGCGATTGCCGAGAACCGGTCTGATATCGAGGAGCGGCCGCGGCTCCTTGGCGATTTCTGGATCCGCCCGCGGCAGTGCAGCCCACGCGATGACGACACCGGCGGTACTGAGGACGCCGGCAAGAACAAAAGCGCTGCGCCAGTCCAACAGCGTTCCGATCCTGCCGAGGAGGAACGACAACGACGCGCCGATGGTGAAGGAACTCGTATACCACGCCGCAATGCGCGAACGTATTGTTCCGTCGACACCGTGCGTGAGCGCTTGCAGGCCCGGCATGTACATCCCGGCGAGCGCGATCCCGGCGACGGCCCGAAATCCAAGCGCCGGGAGCAGACTGTCGCACAGCGCAACGCCGAAACATGACAGCGCGCTAAACGTGCTCGATGCGAGATAGATCCGTCGAGCGGGCTGGCGATCGGTCAGGCTAACCAGAGGGACGACGGCCAGCATATAGCCCGCGGACACAATTCCGGCGAGCCACCCGGCCTGCGTGTTGGTCAGAGACCACGCCTCAATGAATTGCGGGAGGAGCGCCGGGACGGTTGAGTACCCCGCCAAGCCAAGGATTTCGGCAACGCATACTGCGGCAACAATAGCTGCCGAAGGTGCAGCGGTGGTGGAGGTAGCAGAACTCACTTTCGTGTGTGGGCTTATGGTGTAACCTTCCCGAGCTCATGCCGGGTAAGTGGTACGTACAGCTTGTGCCGGGCGCTTGGGCGCGGCGGAGGGAGAAAAACGTCGGGATTTCACACCTTCGCGCATGGTCTCGGTCTTGTCGGCATCGGCATCGGCCTGGCGTTGCTCGGGTACGGTATGCCGGGATTTTTGTTCGGGCCCTTGATCGGCCGGGCGGCGCTGGGGCCGTTCCCGGTTGTTGCCGATCGGCGGCCTCGGGCTCAGTGCGGTTGCTGCCGCGGTCACGCTTGAAACGTCGCACGCCTACGCGATGGTCTGGTTCGCCCGCACGATGTACTGAGGGCTTTGAAGAATCCGGTGACGCGAGGCAGCACAAGTTCACTGCGCGCGTAGGCATCGCAATGGCTCAGGCCGGGCAATGAGAAGAAGGTCACCCGGGGTATGTGTCGGCTGCACGCTTCGACCTCTGGGTAGATTGGATCTATCTCGCCGGCATAGAGGCAGCACGGCATCAGCATCGTCGAGAGGATGTCGTCAAGGCCGGGCCGGTCCTGGGCCAGCGCGAGATACGCCTCGAGATCCGCCGAGAGAAGCCGCTTCTTCCGGTCGGCAGACTCTGGGCCAAACATTTCTTGCATGCCCGCCACGAAAGCTCCGCTGCCCTGCGCTATCCCCCTCTGAACCATCCGCCGGAGAGACCCCATTCTGCGGGCATACGGATGTTGGCCCCCAATCACCAGAGCGTGAACCCTTTCCTTGGCATATTTGGCAATCCCAAAGCCGATCCAGCCGCCCATCGAGTAGCCCCAAAAAAGGGCCTTTGCGATGTCTAATGCGTCGAGCACCGCGACAACCTCTGCCACCCTTCGGTTCAGCACATAAGCGTCGGCATCGTGCGGCTTGTCACTGGCCCCATGACCTCGCGCATCGATGAGGATGAGCCGGTAGTCGGGTCTTAACGCTTGGACATAGCCCGATTCGTACCAGTCCACCATGCTTTCGGTGAAGCCATGTTGGAACACAAGCGCGGGTCCTTCTCCCTCCACCTGGTAGTGGATCCGAACATCGCCATTGTCGGCGTATGGCATCGCACTCTCCGATCCCTGCTACGATGGTTGTTTCACTCGGCATCTGGTTACAGCGCAGCGAAGAGGAAGGGCATAGGGGCTGTAGCGCGCCGTGCGCGGCGGCAAAGGACGTTAGGTTGCGCTAAAGCGGATGCGTTCAATCTCGTCTTGTGTGAGCCGCTCTTTCCTGCGGTCATAAAGCTTGGTCGTGCGCGGGCTCTCGTGCGCGGCCATTTCCTGCGCGTGCTCAAGCGCGCCGCCGTTGGCGAGGTAGGCGGTGATCCCGGTGGCGCGAAACGTGTGGCATCCAATTTCAGCCGCGATGCCGGCCACCTTGGCGCGTCGGCGGATCATGCACCAGGCATCGGACTGGTTCATGGGGCGGTCGGACAGCGTATCGGCTTTGTGGCCGCGCGCGGTGCGGAACAGCCAGCCCTTGCGGTCCTCCGCGATGCCGGCCGCATCGATATAGGCGCGCAAGGCTTCGGCGAGCGTGTGATGGCACGGCATTGCGTGCTCCTTGCCTCCTTTCTCGTGCAGCAGGACCGTCCATCCGGCGCCGCGCGGCCGGAGATCCTCGACCTTCATCTTCAAGGCCGCGGTGATGCGCGCAAAGCTGTAGGTGAGGGTGGCGATCAAGGCGCGGTCGCGCAGATCGCGCAAGGTCGTGGTCGGAATTGAGTTGAGGAGCTTGCGCCATTCGTCGCCCTCTAGCACCGGCGTCTTGCCGGTCTTGACGACGTGTTTGGGCCCGCGCACCGCCGCCGCTGGGTTCATTGGTACGATCTGCCCGGTGATGAGCCAGTCGAACAGCATGCGCACGGCCGCAAGCTGCTGTTTCACACCCGGCGCCCCGTGTGTCGCCTGTAATTCTTTCACCCAGGCCGCCACATCGAACGGCCGAATGGCCGTGAGCGCGAGCCCGCGATTTTCGCTCTCGGCTGTACGAGGAAGCATGACCTCCCCGGATGTCCGCGCCACCAGCCGGGCATATGTCGCCGGACTGGAACGGCATAAGATGGAAGAATGGCGAACGAACGCGGCAAGTGGTCCAAGGTTGGGGGCAAGTTCAATGACCAACCGACTCTACTCATCCCTGGATGAAAGACGGGGCTCAGGTCATTCCCACCTTCATTCTCAAGCGTCGGTTCCCGCCTACTTCTTAGTCGGGCGCGGCATCGGCCTCACCCCGACCTGCTCCTCCGCCGTATATGGCGCTCCATAATACGGGAAATCCTTGCGAATGCGCCCGCGGTCGGGAGCAAGTCCATCGACAAGTGGCGTGTTGGCCGCCAGCGTCAACATCACATCCAGCACATCGTCGCCGAGCGCGCGTCCATTGAAGCTGGCAACCTCAAATGCGGCGGATGTTCCAAGCTCGTAAGGCAACGTGTTGGGACAAAGCCGTGCAGCGATCAGCTTCCCGTATTCACCCGGGTCCGCCGCCGAACCGGCATAGGTCGTCATCTTCTCCGCAAAATCCGCGATCGACTTCGCGAAGCGCTCTAGATCTTCAGACGGAACCGACGCATTGAATTGTTCTTTCACCTCTTG
>DATEQL010000273.1:0-2830 GCA_035272665.1 Allostellaceae bacterium | reverse complement strand
GTCGGCACCTCCCGCCAGCCGAGCTCGCGGGCCGCCAAGAGCCGGCCGTGCCCGGCGACGACCCGCAATGTCCGATCGACCAGGATCGGGACGTTGAAGCCGAAGGCGCCGATGCTGCGCGCCAGCTGGCGGACCTGCTTGGGGCTGTGCGAGCGGGGGTTGGCCGGGTCGGGGCGCAACACCTCGATCTGCCGCCAGACGACCGCGAGCCGCGGGCCGGAAGTCGTTTTGGGTTTTCTGATCGTATGAGCCATGATCGGGGCATGCTATCAGAAACACCTGTATGTTGTCAATAACAGAATTATTAAAAACTCACCGAAGAGGACGCAGAGGCATGCGCGGAGGACGCGATGGGGTCTCTGCGTACTTCTGCGAGCCCTTTGCGTCCTTTGCGGTGAAGCGTTATTTTTGCTTCCGTAGTGCTTCCGTGTTAGCTGGATTTAATTCTCGGTTCGGCCGAATTAAATTCCCTGTTCGCTCGCCTAGGGAATTCTCAATAACACTGCTTTGATCGCAGTACGTTGCGCGACGGGATAGCCGCCCGAACGGCGCCGAAAACGTGTTTTTCCCGGTATCTTCCCGTCGATCAGGGACGCCGGGGATCCACCGCCTGGTAGCTCGCCGTGTCCTCGACCGGCGTCACGCGCAATTCGCAGCCGGCCATCGCCTCGAGGATCCTGGCGGCGACCGGAAAACCCTGCTGCCCCCAGCCCTGCGCCTGGGCGCGGCTGAAGACATCGTGTGCCAAGAGGCCGAGATGTGCCGGCGCCGCGACCTCGCGCGCCAGCTCGCAGGCGAGGGCCAGATCTTTGGCGACGATGTCGAGGGTGCCGCCGGCGGTGAACGCGCCGCACAAGACCGAGCGCGGGATGTTGTCGAAGCTCCGGCTGGCCCCGGCGCTCAGCGGGACGATCCGCACCAAGACACCCGGATCGATCCCCGCCTTGGCGCCGATCAGGAGCCCTTCGAGGGCGGCGATGAAGTTCGTGTAGCCGAGGTATTGGGTGACGAGCTTGGCGATGCAGCCGGCACCCGCCTCGCCGACATGGAAGATATTGCCGGCCATCGCAGCAAAGAGCGGCCGGTATTTCGCGAAGACCGCCGCCTCGCCGCCGGCCATGACCGTCATCGCCGGTGGGCGTCCGCTGACCGGCGCGTCCAGCATGTCGATGCCGCGCGCCCGGCACGCCTCGGCGATCCGGCGCGCCACGGCTGGCGCGTTCGTCGTCATGTCGATATAGGCGCCGCCTTCCTGCAACCCCGCCAGAATCCCGGTCACGGGATCGAGGACGGCGTGCTCAACCTCGTGCGGGCTGGGCAGCGAGGTGAACACCACTGCACTCTGCCGAGCGACCTCGGCGGGACTGCCGGCAGCGCGTGCGCCGCGCCCGCAGAGTGCCGCCGTCGCCGCGGGCCGGACATCGTGGACCGTGAGTTCGTGGCCGGCATCGATCAGACACATGGTCATCGGGGTGCCCATCGTGCCGGTACCGACGAAGCCCAATTGCATCCGGATGATCCTATTTGCCGGCGAAGTCCTCAGACTGTCGCGTGGCGATATCGGCGCCGTCGGCGAGCCGATCGTATTCGTGCGCCAAATCGAGCAGACGCATCTTGATGGCGCGCGTCGTCACGCCTTCGGCGACCTGACGGGCGCGAGCGGCTTTGCGCCGATAATAGTCGGCTGGTTGCGGTGACAAATCGTTCGGCTGTTCCATGGGATGCAAGAATACCACAACTCCGGCAAACTGCGCAGGTGGCTTCGAGGTCGCATGGCGGCTATTCCAGGGGCTCGGTCGCGGCGATCTCGATGCCGAAGCCGGCCAGCCCGACATAAGTGCGCGATCGTGTCGCCAAGAGCTGGATCGACGAGATTCTGAGGTCGCGCAGGATCTGCGCCCCGAGCCCGACCTCGCGCCACTGAACATTGCGCTCGCGCTCGGAGTTGGTCGCTCCCTCGCCGATCGTCGAGGTCGGAACGCCCGAGGTACCGTCGCGCAAATAGACCAGCACGCCGTGGCCGGCTGCCTTGAAGCGGCTGAGCGCCGCATGAATCGGCTTCGCGCCGCCGAACACGTCCTCGAGCACGCTGGCGCGATGGAGCCGCGTCGGCACGTTGCTGCCGTCGCCGATGTTGCCATACACGAACGCATAGTGATGCACTTTGTCGAACGGCGTCACATAGGCATAGCCGATCAGCTCACCGATCTCGCTGGTAACGGTAAATTCGGCCACCCGGGTCACCAGCTTCTCGCGGGCCTGTCGATACGCGATCAGATCGGCGACCGACATGCGCTTCAGGCCGTGCTTCTTGGCGAAATCGGCGACCTGCGGTCCCCGCATCACCGTGCCGTCGTCGTTGACTAGCTCGCAGATCGCCGCCACAGGCGCGATGCCGGCAAGCCGGCAAAGATCGATGGCCGCTTCGGTATGACCGGAGCGCATCAGCACCCCGCCATCCTTGGCGATCAGCGGGAAAATGTGGCCGGGGCGGACAAAGTCCGACCGGCCGGCATTGCCGTTTGCGAGGTTACGGATCGTCGCCGTGCGGTCGTCGGCCGAAATGCCGGTCGTCGTGCCGTGCCGATAATCGACCGAAACGGTGAAAGCGGTACCGTGGATCGCCTCGCTATCGGCGACCATCGGCGTCAGCTCGAGGCGACGCGCGATCTCGCCGGTCAGCGGCGCGCAGACGATGCCGGCGGTGTTGCGGATAATGAAAGCCATCTGCTCCGGCGTCGTGTGCACCGCGGCGAGGACCAAATCGCCCTCGTTCTCGCGATCGTCGTCGTCGGTCACGACGACGATTTTGCCGTTGGCGAATGCATCG
>DATEQL010000272.1:0-3086 GCA_035272665.1 Allostellaceae bacterium | reverse complement strand
CCCAGTCTGGTCTCGGAAGGCGGGAATGCGCGCACGCCGCCGCATTGACGCGCTCGCGCGCCTCGGGCAGCCAGCGGACGACGCGGCGGGCGGAGAGGTCGATATGCAGGTACATCAGCTCCTGCGTCGCGGCGCGCTCGCCGCTGGCGAGGTTGAACATTTCGTGCGCCAGATGCAGGCGCTTGCTGTCGGTCCCGAGGATCTGGGTCGCGACGCGCACCTGCTCGCCGACCAGCAATTCGCGCTCATAGAGATTGTGCGTCTCCACCACGAAGGTGCCGTGGTTGGCGGTGTCTTTATAACGGCGGCCGATGCCGATCGCATCGAACAGGGCATCGGTAGCGTAATCGAACAGCACGATGTAGTAGGCGAGGTTCAGGTGGCCATTGGCGTCGATCCACTCCGGCAATACCTCGCCGCGGTAGCGCTCGAACGGTGCCGGAAAGCTCATCAGGCAGGGCGCTGGGTGGCGAGTATTGCCACGAGGTAGGCGTAGTGGATCCTGTCCGCGTCGACGCGGATCGGGATGCCGAGCCTATCATCCGCTGCAGACGCTTTGAACATCTTGATGATTTCGAGATCGTCGCCCGGGTTCGGAAACGACCGGGCGAGCAGGCCCTGCACGTCGCCGCGGAGCTCGTAGAAAGTTACATCGGGCTGGGGAAGGCCGACGGCGGCGAAGAGGCCCTTCAGCTCGGTCAAGGTCAGGCAGCGCGAATGCGAGGGGTCGCGCAACTTCTCCAGACGATTGAACGCCGCCGCCTTTGCTGGATCCTCGGACGCATAATCGTCGACGACGACGATCCGCCCCTGCGGTGCACAGACCCGGACCATCTCCCGCAGCACCGCGGCGGGATCGAGAAAGTGATGGAACGAGAACCGTGTGGTGACGATCGTGAAGCTGGCATCCTCGTAGGGCAGGGCATAGACGTCACCCTGCCGCCAGGCGACGTTCACTACGCCCTTATCTGCCGCGAGCCTGCGTGCCCGGTCGAGCATCGCCGGGGTCACGTCGATCCCGGTCGCGCTTCGAACATGCGGGGCAAAGGCGCAGACGACGAGACCCGGACCGCAGGCCACGTCGAGAAGCCTGTCGTTGCGAGCTGGGCGGGTCGCCTCGACGATCGTTCTCAGGGCGTCCTCGTCGGTGATCGCCGGGGCGGTGCTGAAAACGGTCGCCTGGCGTGTGAACTGGTCGAGGATCAGCCCCTGATGGTTCGCGTCCGTCATTTTCAGAGCGGCCCGTTGGGCAGCACCAGCACCTTGCCGTTCCGGCCGCCCTGCTGCGCACGCACTAGGGCCGGCTTGATGTCCTCGATCGGGTAGAAGGAATCGATCGGTGCCTTCAGCATGCCGTCGCGGATCTTGGCCGCCAGATCGGCGTAGATCTCCCGCACCTGCGCCGCGGTGCGCTTGGCGAGGCCGCGACCGAGATTGAAGCCGGTCAAACTGACACCGCGCATGTTGAGGGCGGCGCGCCCGATCGCCGGGTCCTCGCCCGACATCGAACCGTAGCTCACCACCACGCCGCCATCGGCCACACAGTCGGCGATGCGCCTGCACGCCTCGCCGGAAACCGCGTCGACGCCGAGCCGGATCGGCGCGCCGCCGGTGGCCGCTCGAGCGCGCTCGGCTAGATCGGGTCCGTCCTTCAGCACGACATCGGCACCGAGCGCCCGCAATTCCGCGGCCACATCGTCGCGGCGCACCACATTCACCGTGCGCACGCCGCGCGCCTTCGCCAGCACGATCAGATGGCGCCCGACCGCGGAATTGGCGACGTCCTGGATCACCCAGTCGCCCGGCGCGAGGGCGACATGATCCTCCAGCAGCAAGAGTGCCGTCGCCGGATTGATGCGCAACATCGCCGCCTGCGCCAGATCGAGACCCGCCGGGACCGGGATCGCGTCTTCGCTGCGGACGCGGCGGCGCTGGACCCAGTTCTCGCGCTGCATGTTGACCACGAGGTCACCGGGCCGCACCTGGGTGACTCCGTCCCCGACGGCGGCAACCCGGCCGATGCATTCGGCGCCGGGCGTCGCCGGTAGCGGCGGGCGCAGGCGATAGCTGCCGCGGCAGAACGAAACATCGGCCGGGTTGATCGGAAAAGCGAGCACGTCGAAGACGACATCACCCGGACCGGGGGCACCGACATCCGGGACGTCGACACAACTCGCCACGGTTTCCGGCGCGCCGTATGCGGTAATCTCGATCTTCTTCATCCGTCCTCCTTTCTCCCAACATTCGCGCTCGCCTAGGCACGAGCGCAGTTATCGACATAGGCTCTGACATAGACCATCGGAGCGCCACCGCCCAGCGCTTCCAAGTTCTTCGCATTGGCGACGACACGAGTGCTGTACTCGTCGACGCCGGCAACTGCGATGCGGACCTGCTCGACGCCTTGCGGGTCGATCGACTTCAAGACGATCCGATTCTGCCACCACTGCTGCTCGAAGCTCGTGATCGGCCGCGGCGCCAGATAAAACCACGAGTGCACCGGCGCTTCGTTTAGCGAATCAGTCACGCAATGCGCCAACCACTGGTAATTCTGGTTCACCTGCCAGGTCCAGGTATCCTCGGGGGTCGCCAGGACGTCGTCCGGCGTGACGCAGGCGCCGAGCACCACCGACAGGGCCAGCGGCGCTAAAAATGCAATCCTGATCATCCCCAATCTGACCGGCGTCACCATCCTCCATCGATGCCGATTGCCTGACCCGTGACAAAGGCGGCGTGGTCGGAGGCGAGAAAGGCGATCATCGCGGCCACCTCGTCGGGGCTCCCGAAGCGGCCGACGGGGATCGCCTTGGCGCGCTCGGCGAACCCGACTTCGAGGTTGTCGCCGTACTCGCGCCGGTTGGTGCTGATCGCCCGCGAGGTGCGGATCGGGCCGGGACAGACGGCGTTGACGGTGATCCCGAACGGAGCCAAGTCGAACGCCAGCGATTTGGTGAAGCCGACGATCGCGGCCTTGGAGGCGGCATAAGCGGCGCGATGGCGGCCGGGCCGGAAGGCGGCCTTCGAAGAGACGCTGATGATGCGGCCCCAGCGCGCCTGGCGCATTGTCGGGACCGCGGCGCGCGACATCA
>DATEQL010000271.1:0-7944 GCA_035272665.1 Allostellaceae bacterium | reverse complement strand
TTTTGCTCGCATGTCTCTATACGAGAACGTGTTCATTGCCCGCCAGGATATCTCGGGCGCACAGGTTGATGCTCTTGCCGATGGCTTCACCCAACTCGTCGCCGACAATGGCGGCGAGGTCAAAAAGCGTGAATATTGGGGGCTGCGCAATCTCTCCTATCGGATGAGGAAGAACCGCAAGGGACATTACGTGCTGTTGAATATCGACGCGCCGCCAGAGGCCGTCGCCGAACTCGAGCGGACCATGCGGATCAATGAGGACGTGATCCGCTATCTTACCATTCGGGTCGACGCGCTCGACGAGGCACCGTCAGTGGTCATGCAGAGCCGCGGCAGCCGGGATGATCGCCAGCGGCGCGGCCCCGGCGAGCGCGAGCGGTTTGGCGACGGGCGTGAAGGGGGAACCGAACGGCCTCCCACCGCCGACCGCGCCGACCGTCCTGTCCCCGAACCGGTGGAGACCTAAATGGAAAGTCAATCGGCGGGCGGGCCCCGCGGGGCCGCAGCGCGTCGCCCCTTCTTCAGACGGCGGAAATCCTGTCCGTTCTCGGGTCCGAACGCACCCAAGATCGACTACAAGGATGTCAAGCTGTTGCAACGCTTTGTCTCGGAACGCGGCAAGATCGTGCCGAGCCGTATTACGGCCGTCTCGACCAAGAAGCAAAGAGAACTTGCCCAGGCTATCAAACGAGCACGGTTCCTCGGCCTGCTCCCTTACATGGTGAAGTAGCCGGGCGTGCGACGGACGTCGGCATGGGTCGGTTCGGGCTGGTCGGCGCTACGGCGCTTTGTGGAGCGCTCGCCGCCGGCCCGTACCTCGCGTCGCTGAGCGGCTCGTCCGGGTCGCTGATCCTCGTTTATCTCTCGCAGCTGCCGCTCTTCCTCGCCGGCTTGTGGGGCGGCGTCAATGCGGCTGCGCTGGCGGGTCTGACCGCATCGCTGATGCTGCTGGCAGCGAGCAATATTCTAGCCGCGGGTCTGTTTGTCGCGTTGAACGTTGTCCCGGTCGTTTTGCTGGTGCGGCAGGCGTTGTTGGCGCGCACGGCCGCCAGCGGTAGCATCGAATGGTATCCGTCGGGCCTGCTCGCGGCTTGGCTGACCGGTCTCGGTCTGACAGGGATGGCCGGCGCCCTCCTCCTGCTCGGTGGTCCAGACAGCGCGCAGGCGACGGTGCGCGAGGCTTTGGCACCCGCCCTCGATCGCCTCTTCGAGGAGAACGCGGCTGACCGCGACGAGCTCGCCGGCTCTCTCGCAATGGTCACTCCCGGTGTCGTTGCTGCCTCCTGGATGATGATGACGGTGACCAACGGCACTCTTGCCCAGGGTTTGCTGGCTCGCTTCGGCGCGAGCTGGCGGCCGTCGCCCGATCTTGCCGCGCTGAGCCTTCCATTTTGGTTGCCGCTGATCCTGGTGCTCGCTGCGGCGGCCACGGCCTTCGGGGAAATGATGCGTTTTCTTGGTGTCAACGTGATGATCCTGCTGACGGTCCCCTTCTGCCTCGCCGGACTGGCCGTACTCCATGCGATCGCTCGCCGGTTCTCACGCCCGGCCGTTCCACTCGTCGCATTCTACGTCTTGGCCGGACTGTTCGGCTGGCCGTTGCTGTTGGCCTTCTTCCTGGGGTTGCTCGAATCTTCGTTCGGGATCCGACAGCACTTTCCCCAGCTTCAGTCCTTTGGAGGAAAAGAAAATGGTGGTTGAGCTGATCTTGCTCGAGCGGGTCGAAAAGTTGGGCCAGATGGGCCAAATCGTAAAGGTAAAGCCGGGCTTCGCTCGCAATTATCTGTTGCCGCAGAAGAAGGCTCTGCGTGCGACGAAGGAGAACCTCGCCTATTTTGAGAGCCAGCGTACCCAGCTCGAAGCGAACAATCTGGAGCGCCGGTCGGAAGCGACGGAAATCGGCAGTAAGCTCGAGGGTCTGAGCGTCGTCATCGTTCGCCAAGCGGGCGAAAGCGGGCAGCTCTATGGCTCGGTCTCTGCCCGCGACATCGCCGACGCGGTCACCGTAGCGGGTTACACAATCGAAAAACGTCAGGTCGTGCTGGAGAGGCCGATCAAGAATTTGGGTATTCATTCGCTGAAGATCGTGCTGCATCCGGAAGTGGCGGTCACGATCACGGCCAACGTCGCTCAGTCCGCCGAGGAGGCCCAAATACAGGCCAAAGGCATCGACCCGCTGCGTCTGCGCGACGAAGGGGAAGCAGTGGAGGCCACCGTCGAAAGGGAGCCTCAACCTACCCAGCGCTCCGTGGCCGAAGAGAGGGGTGGATCCGCGTAACCTCGTGTGCGGGGGAGGCGGGTGACGGTCGCTGCGCTACGGATCCTTGCTTGGGCCAAAAAGCCCAAAGAAATTATCGAATAACCCACCGCCGGAGCGCGGCGGCCTTGCGGCCACCACCAGCGCCGGCGGCGAGGGCGCACTCGGCAGGGGTCGCACCGGCATTGTCCGTGTTGCGGCGAGCATGAAACGTCGCCAAGTCTGCGCCGGCAGCGACCCGCCCGTCACCTTGTTCATCGGCGAGTTGTCGTCGTTGCCGAGCCACACCCCGGCAACGAGATCGGCAGTGTACCCGATAAACCAAGCGTCGCGGTAATCCTGCGTCGTTCCGGTCTTGCCCGCGGCGGGACGGGCGAGTGCGGCACTCCGGCCGGTGCCGTGCCCGATGACCGCGCCCAACATCTCGTTCATCGTGCCGGCGAACTCGGGGCTCATGACCCGACCGGCACCCGAGCCGGTACGGCGGAAGACCACCTTTCCATCGGTGTCGCGGACCTCGGCGATACCGTACGGCCACTCCCCGCTGCCACCATTGGCGAAGGGTGCGTAGGCTGAGACGAGCTCGAGCAGGTTCACCTCGTTGGTGCCGAGCGCCAAGCTCATCTCCGGCGCGAGATCTGACGAAATGCCGAGCCGGTGCGCCACGGCGACGACGTTGCGGATGCCGGCGCGTTGCGCGACCTGCACCGAGATCGTGTTGATCGACTGTGCCAGCCCCTCTGCTAGCGTCATCTCGCCCTGGTAGCGGCCGGTGTAGTCGCGCGGCTGCCAATTGCCGATGCGGATCGGCGCATCGATGAATTCGTCCGAGGGCCGCAAGCCCGCCTCGAGCCCGGCGAGATAGACGAAGGGCTTGAAGGCGGAACCCGGCTGGCGTTGCGCCTGTGTCGCCCGATTGAACTGGCTCTCGCTGTAATCTCGTCCGCCGACCATGGCCCGCACCGCGCCATCAGGCGCCATCGCCACGAGTGCTCCCTGACTGACCGCCGCCTTGGGCCCGTCGTGCGTGAGCGTCTCGGCGACCGCTGCCTCGGCCTCGGCCTGCAGCCCGGGATCGAGCGTCGTCGTGACGGTGAGGTCGCGGCTGCCGCCGCCGGCAAAATCGCTGAGCTGCCCGGCGATCCAATCCGCGAAATAGCGGGCACCCGATCGGGTCCCGGCGATGGTGGGGAGCGACGTCTCCTCTTTGGTCGCGGCGGCGGCTTGGCTTTCGGTGACGATGCCCGCCTCGACCATGTTGGCGAGGACCTGCGCGGTGCGCGCCGCGGCCTTGTCGCGATCGCGGGTCGGGTTGAATCGCGTCGGCGCCTTCAACAGGCCAGCGATGGCGGCGCTCTCATAGAGGGTGGTGCGCCGCGCCGACTTCCCGAAATAGCGATGCGCGGCCGCATCGACGCCATAAGTTCCCGCGCCGAGATAAACGCGATTGAGATAGATCTCGAGGATCTCGTTCTTGGTAAATCGGTGCTCGAGCCAGAGTGCCAGCTGAGTCTCTCGAACCTTACGGGCGAGGCTCCGCTCCGGTGTCAGAAACAGGTTTTTGGCGAGCTGCTGGGTGATCGTGCTGCCACCCTGGACGACATGGCCGGCCGTAAAATTGGCCACCGAGGCACGCAATAGCCCGATCGGATCGACGCCGAAATGGCTGTAGAAGCGGCGGTCCTCGGTCGCGATCACCGCCTTCGGCAGATAGGGCGACATCTCCTGCAAGGTCAGGGGCTGACCGAAGAGATCGCCGAACGTCGTCAGCAGGCTGCCGTCCGCGGCGAGGATGGTTACGCTTGGACGCCGCTCCGCCTTGGTCAGCTCGCTGGTATCGGGCAGGGTGAGTGCAAAGTAGCCCAACACGCCGCCGCCGATGATGACCACCCACAACAGCGCGAGGACGGCAATCCTGGCCACCCCTGCGAAAACGCCGGCGCCAGTACCGCCCCGTCGCGGCATGGGTTCAGGCGCCCGCCGAATGCGGTCCGCCGAGTCGACCCGCAGCCTCGGTTCAGCCATTGGCGGCTTCGTATCCGGGTCAGTGATCGAGCAGCAACGAGCCGAAGCCGTCGATCTTGTCGGCAATGCCGTTACGGCGCAGCGCCCACCAATAAGTCGCCGTGTTGATCGCCAGCACCGGCTTGTCGAGCCAAAACTCGGCGATCGCGGCGAGACGGGCCATCACCAGATTGGTGCCGACCTGGATGACGGCTTCAACCTCGGGCCCGTCGACCTCGAGCACCGCGTCGCGCAGCTCTTTATCGGAGACATGCGCGATCAACACCGGGCTCGCGCATCTCAACCCTTTGAGGCTTACTACCTCGAAGCCGCAATCGGCAAAGAAGCGCCGGACCTGCGCGTCGGCGACCGGCATGTACGGCGTCACCACGCCGATCCGCCTGATGTCGCCGTATTGACGCAAGGCCTGACGCGACGCGTCCGAGCCCATCGTGGCCTTGACCCCGGCGCGCGCCTCGACGCGCTCGCGGAGCCTTTCGCTTCCCTCGAGGCCACCCCAGAAGGTCTCGGACGACATGCCCATGATCAGATGGTCGGGCTCGCAGGTCATCACGCGGTCGATCGCCGCCATCAGCTTGCCGCGAACGGTTTCGATCAGCCTGGTGAAATCTTCATCTCCGCGCAGCGGGTCGTTCGGGATGTGGATGCGCCCGAAGTGGTTCGTCACCCCGCGCGGGCGCATCGCGTCGAACTCCGGCTGCACCGATGTATTGGTACTGGGCGCGATCACCCCGAACTTCATCCTCCAGCCGAGCGCGTCGACCATCCTCAACTCCTGAAATTTCACCACGGAGACACAGAGGACACGGAGAAGAATAACACTGTATTTGATCTTTTCTCCGCGATCTCCGTGCCTCTGTGGTGCAATGTCTTCTTTTAGACGATCCGAGCGCGGCACTCGCCAAAGCCGATCGGCGCGCAACCAGCCGTTCGGCAATGGGCGCGGAAGATCACCTCGTCGCCGTTCTCGACAAAAGTGCGGGTTTCCCCAGAAGCCAATGTGATCGAACGCGCACCGTCGGCGCTCAGCTCCATCAGGCTGCCGTAGCCGTCCGGGGTCGGCCCCGAGATCGTGCCGCTGCCGAAGAGATCGCCGGCGGCGAGGTTGCAGCCGTTGCAGCTGTGGTGCGCGATCATCTGCGCCACGGTCCAGTAGAGGTCGGTCGTGTTGCTGGCCGACATGCGGTGCGACGGCAGCCCTTTCGCCCGCAACCCTTCGGTCATCAGCAGCGCTTCGAGCGCGATGTCGAACGCACCCTCTTTCTGATCCGCATCATCCCAGAGATAGGGAAGCGGCCGCGGGTCGCCGGCCGGCCGGGCCGGCTGTGCGACGCGGAACGGTGCCAATGCCTCAGGCGTGATGACCCAGGGCGAGACCGTGCTGCCGAAGCTCTTGCCGAGGAAGGGTCCCAATGGCTGCGATTCCCATTGCTGGACGTCGCGAGCCGACCAGTCGTTGAAGAGGCCGAGCCCGAAGACGTGGTCCCCGGCCCGGGCGATCGGGATAGGCTCGCCGAGCGCGTTGCCGGGCCCGACCCAGACGGCGAGTTCGAGCTCGTAATCGAGCTTGCGGCAAGGGCCATAGCTAGGCGCGTCCTCGTTCGGCGCCTTGCGCTGGCCGCTCGGGCGGCGAATCGGCACGCCTGAAGGCCGCACCGACGAGGCCCGGCTGTGATAGGCCACCGGCACGTATTTGTAGTTCGGGCTGAGCGGATTGTTGGGATCGCGCCGCATGCCGCCGTTTCGCGCGTGGTGGATGCCGGCAAAGAAATCGGTGTAGCTGCCGATTGCCGCCGGCAGGTGCATCGTGCAATCGGCCGCGTTGTGCAGCAGCCGCGCCGCCAGCGATTCGATTTTCACCCGCTCGGGATTGTCGGCCGACAGTAGCGCCGAAAGACGCTTGCGCAACGCGAGGCGTGGCGCGGGGCCGAGCGCCATCAATGGGTTGAGTGTTGCGCCGGCGGCCGCTTCGGCGGCATGGGCCGCGTCGCCAATAAACAGCCCCGCTTCGAGGCCCGCCTTCAGATCGAAAATCGCATCGCCGATCGCGACACCGCCGCGCGGCGGCCCGCCGGAGGGGCTGAAGACCCCGAACGGCAAATTCTGGATTGGAAACTCGGCATGGCCGCGAGCCGAGGTCACCCAGCTTTCGCGCCTCGGATCATGGGTTTCGTCGATCACGCTCATCGCTCGTCACCCCGTTGGTGAACCGGATCCGCGCCAATCATCCTCTATTCTCGCGGCGCTGTCAGGATCGCTTCGCGACCCTCCGGCGAGGCGCGCGGCAGGTGGTGACGCTCCGCATCAGCGCCCCTGCCTTGCCGGTCGCGATCCCTGCCCCTACGATCGCGCGCTTGCCGCTGTCGGGATCCCGCCATGCGAAACCATTTCGCGATCGCCACGATCGTCGCCGTCCTCGCCGTGCTCGGCATCCGGGGAACGGCGTCGGCGGCGGCGCCGCAAGCGGGTGAGGTGCTGGCTCTGTTCGGCCAATGCTTTGTCGAGACCGGCGGCCGGACGAACCCTCTGAAGCTGGGCGATGCGGTGTACGTCGGCGACACTGTCGATGTAGCGGTGGGGGCGAAGCTGAAACTGCGGATGACCGACGGGTCGGTCATTGCCGTTGCTTCCGGTGGTCGGTTGACGATAGCCGATTACCGGATCAGCGCTGACGGGCAGAGCCGCGACGCCGCGCTGTCGCTGGGCGAAGGTCTGTTGCGCGCCGTGGTGCCCGCGCTCACGGGCTCGCCGCATTTCGAGGTCGATACCGCGACCGGCGTGGCGGCGGTGCGCTCGACCGACTGGTTCATCGAAGCCCGGCCGGGATCGACGCAGGTCGGTGTGCTCGATGGCCGCGTCAGTCTGAAGAGCGTCGCCACGGGACAGGAGATCGTCATTCCCGCCCGCTGGGGTGCCCGCGTCGAAGCCGGCAGAGATCCCGTCCCTGCAAGGGTGTGGACCCGGGCCGAATTCGACGATTTCATCGCCCGCACAAATCTGGAATAGGACGCGCTGCCGTGACCTTGCCGCGCGGGGCGCGCTCGGCCGGGCTAGCGCTGATCAGCGCCGCTCTCGTGGTGCTGGTGTTCACCGTCCTCGCCGACAATTCGCTTGTTCGCGGGCTCGAGACGGCGTCGCTCGACTTGCGGTTCCGCCTGCGCGGGGTTCGCCCGCCGGGGTCGGAAGTGACGGTAATCCTCGTCGACGACCGCAGCCTCGAAGCCTTCGGCCGCTGGCCGCTTTCACGCGCCCTCTTCGCTCGGGCACTCGAAGTGCTCGACCATGCCGGGACGAAAGTCGTCGCCCTCGATCTGTTGTTCACCGAGCCCGACGAGCCGGTTCCCGCCGATCTGCGCGAGGCGGCGCGTGCCGCTGCCGAGGCGCTCGCCGGCGATCGCCAGGACGGGCTCCGTGCAGCTCTGGAGCGGCTCGCCGACAGCGATCGCGACAGCCGCTTCGCCGCTGCGATGCGCGCTTCCGGCCATGTTCTGCTGCCGATCGGCTTTTTGTTTGTCGACACGCCCGGCGAGGAACCCTCGTGGCTCTCCGATTCGGCCTATGCGCGGTTCGACAAGAGCCGGCTGCCGCCGGTTTTCCCGTTGCGTCCGAAATCGGCGATTCTACCGATCGAGACGCTCGCCGCGGCTGCCGCCGGGCTCGGC
>DATEQL010000270.1:0-2187 GCA_035272665.1 Allostellaceae bacterium | reverse complement strand
GATCCCGTCGTGGGCAAGATCTCCGCCGTTAAAGACGGCGAGAACCCCGGGCGCGGCAACGGCCGCGGCCGTGTCGATCGCGCCGATCCGCGCATGCGCGTGCGGCGAGCGCAACATGAAGGCATAGGCTTGGCGCGGGCGGTTGATGTCGTCGAGGTAATTGCCGCGACCGGTGATAAAACGTCGATCCTCGACGCGGCGGACTGGCTGGCCGATGCCGAACTGCTTCATGGGAGATCACCTCCGACCCCGCATATCGGAGGCGAGGATAGGTTTTGCCACGACTGGCGGCCATGGTTTTGATGAAAGCTAGTAATCGGAACCAAACAGATGGCCCTGTCATCGAGCCTCACGTCGAGATTGCTTCGTCGCTCCGCTCCTCGCGATGACAGCGATTGCGGCGTCATTGCGAGCGAAGCGAAGCAATCTCGGTGCTTCAGGCCCGGTATCAAGTGTCAGGTTCGCACCACTACGGCTTGCCGGCGCTCCAGGTGGGGTTGGCGTTGAACAGCGCGATCGTGGACAGGCTCATCTTTGCGCTCGCGTCTTTGACCTGCCGGCTGTAGGCGACGTAGACCAGTGTGTTGTTGGACTTGTCGAAGATCCGGCGCACCGCGATCGACTTGAAGAACAGGCTCATCCGCTGGGAGAAAACCTCCTCGCCCTTGGCGCTGGTGACGATCTTGCCGATCACGATCGGCCCGGTCTGCTGGCACGAGATTCCGCTGTTCGAGGGATTCTCGAACCAATTCCCCTTGGTCAACCGGTCGATCACGCTGCGGTCGAAGCGCACGAGGTGACAGGTGACGCCCTCGACCTTCGGGTCGGCAACCGCCTCGACCACGATGCCGTTGCCGGTCCAGTCGTTGCTGAACTCGCCGACCTCGTCGGCTCGCGATGCCACGGCGGATAGGGAGAAGAACAGGATCAGAGGTAGCTGTCGTGTCATCATGGCGAAACCCTTTTTGCCGTGGCGAGCGTCACCCCAGCATGCCCGACACCGCCGCCATCATCGAGACCGATATTCCCGCACGGCTCGATCGCCTGCCGTGGACCCGGTTTCACACGCTCGTGGTCGTGGCACTCGGCATCACCTGGATCCTCGACGGGCTCGAGGTGACATTGGCGGGTTCGATCGCCGGTGCTCTGCAAGACAGCCCGGTGCTGCATTTCGATGCCGCAGAGGTCGGTCTCGTCGGCAGCGCCTACCTAACCGGAGCGGTCACCGGCGCGGTGCTGTTCGGCTATCTGACCGACCGATTGGGCCGCAGAAAGCTGTTTTTTGTGACGCTCGGGCTCTACCTGGTGGCGACCGCGGCGACCGCCAGCTCATGGGATTTCTGGAGCTTTGCGTTATTCCGTTTTCTGACCGGCGCCGGTATCGGCGGCGAATACACGGCAATCAACTCGGCGATTCAGGAGTTCGTGCCGGCGCGCTTTCGCGGGCGCACTGATCTCGCGATCAACGGCAGCTTCTGGATCGGCGCAGCACTCGGCGCGGGGGGTGCGGTGCTGTTTCTGCAGCCCGGCAGATTGCCGCCGGATTGGGGTTGGCGCGCCGCCTTCGCGATCGGCTCGTTGCTCGGCCTCGGTGTTCTGATGTTGCGCCGCTTCATCCCGGAGAGCCCGCGCTGGCTGATGCTCCACGCCCGGCTCGGTGAAGGAGAGGCGGTCGTCGCCGAAATCGAGAACCGTGTGAAGGACGCCGCCGGAATGGCGAGGCTGGTACCGGCGGTGGGGCGAATTCGGCTCGTCGCATCCTCGCGCACGGCTCTCGTGCGGATGGTCCTGGCGATCGTCCGCGAGTATCCGCGACGCGCGGTTCTGGGGCTCGTGCTGATGACCGCCCAGGCCTTCTTCTACAATGCGATCTTCTTCTCCTACGCGCTCGTGCTGACGCGCTTCTACGCGATCCCCTCGGCATCGATCGGCTGGTACATCCTGCCTTTCGCGCTCGGCAATTTCCTCGGACCGCTGCTGCTGGGGCCGCTCTTCGACATCGTCGGTCGCAAACCAATGATTGCGTCGACCTATGCGATCTCGGGTGTGCTGCTCGCCGTTGTCGGCTATCTCTTTCGCGAAGGGCTGCTCGACGCCGCCCAGCTGACCGCCTGCTGGACCGGGATCTTCTTCTTTGCCTCGGCAGCGGCGAGCTCGGCCTACTTGACCGTGAGCGAAAGCTTTCCG
>DATEQL010000269.1:0-2622 GCA_035272665.1 Allostellaceae bacterium | reverse complement strand
AGCTTCGTTGGCAGCGATCGGACCTACGGCGCCAGACGGGTCTGGCACGATCTGTTGGCCGAAGGCATTCCCTGCGGGCTACACCGGATCGAGCGATTGATGCGGCTACAGGCTCTCAAAGCCCGTCCGCGCCGGCGTCGACTGCCGCCCGATCTCGGTGAGCGGCAGGTCGCCGCCGTCGCTGCGAATGTGCTCGACCGCAGCTTCGAAGCGCCGGCTCCCAATCGCAAATGGATTGCCGACTTCACCTATATCTGGACGGCAGAGGGCTGGCTCTATGTGGCTGCCGTCATCGACCTGTTCTCGCGGCGCGTGGTCGGTTGGTCGATGAGTGCCGCGATGACAGCGCAGCTCGTTACCGACGCGCTGGTGATGGCGATTTGGCGACGAGGCAAACCCGATGCGCTGCTGCATCACTCCGATCGCGGCAGCCAAAGCGGACTCAAGTGGTCGTCGCAACATCCTGATGAAGGAGGTTGCGATGAAGATTCAAAAGCGGCGTTCGGATCGGTCTGGGCGGGCGCCATTGTCGTCGCCAGGTCGCCCCTCCGTGGCAGGACGAGATGAGCGGCGACGGTTCTGGGCGGCAATAGCGGTAGGTTTGGAGAGTGAGGATGCTGCGCTAGAGGCCGGTGTGCCGCCGGCGGTAGGGACAAGATGGTTCCGGAAAGCAGGGGGGATACCACCCGCGATGTTTGGACAATCGGCCAAGCCGCTCTCGGGCCGGTATCTCTCGTTCGCGGAGCGGGAGGAAATCGCGCTTCTTCGCGCGCAGGGCTACTCAATGCGGGAAGTCGCTCGCCGGCTCGGGCGGGCAGCGTCGACGATCTCACGGGAGTTGCGGCGCAATGCCGCCACTCGAAGCGGCGGTCTGGAGTATCGCGCGACGACAGCGCAATGGCATGCCGAGCGAGCCGCTCGCCGGCCAAAGCAGGGGAAGCTTGCGATCAACACGGCATTGCGAGCCTATGTGGAGGAACGACTGGCTGGCAGCGTCGTCGCTCCGAGCGGGGCTCTTGTGCCCGGCCCAGCCGTGTCCTGGAAAGGCCGTCGACATGGACGGCGGAAGGATCGGCGGTGGGCAAACGCCTGGAGCCCGGAGCAGATCGCCCGCCGGCTCCCGGTCGACTTCCCGGACGATGACACCATGCGCATCAGCCATGAAGCCATCTATCAAGCGCTGTTCGTTCAAGGACGAGGCGCGTTGCGGCGCGAGCTGACGGCCTGCTTGCGCACCGGGCGGCCGCTCCGGACGCCGAGGGCGCGCACACGCAGGCGAGGCAAGGCCTTCATCTCTCCTGAACTCATGATCAGCCAGCGCCCGGCGGAAGCAGCCGATCGCGCCGTGCCGGGCCATTGGGAAGGGGATCTCATCCTGGGTCTTGGCAGCTCGGCGATCGGCACATTGGTGGAGCGCACGACTCGCTTCACTCTGTTGCTGCACCTGCCACGCATGCCGGATTATGGCCACGTCGCTCGCGTGAAGAACGGACCCGCCCTCGCCGGACATGGTGCCGACGCGGTGCGCAACGCCATCACGCGCACGATCATCACCTTGCCTGAGCAACTGCGTCGGTCGCTGACTTGGGACCAGGGAGCAGAGATGGCTCAGCACGCACGCATGAAGATCGACACGGGTGTGCAAGTCTACTTCTGCGATCCGCACAGCCCATGGCAGCGCGGCACCAACGAGAACACCAACGGGCTGCTGCGCCAGTACTTCCCCAAAGGCACCGATCTCAGCACGAACAGCGCCGAGGAGATTGCCGCCGTAGCGGCCGCCCTCAACTCCCGGCCCCGCAAGACGCTTGATTGGAATACGCCCGCAGAGGCGCTTGACCACTTGCTTGTATCGGCTGGGAAGGACGGTGTTGCGGCGACCGATTGAATCCGCCCAATACACCAGCGAGCAGTTCCAGAAGCTGATGGCCGATCACGGTGTGGTCTGCTCGATGAGCCGCTCGGGCAATGTCTGGGACAACGCCGCGATGGAGAGCTTCTTCTCGTCACTGAAGACCGAGCGTACAGGGCGCCAGAACTATCGGACGAGGGATGAAGCCAAGGCCGATGTGTTCGACTACATCGAACGCTTCTACAATACTAAACGCCGGCACTCGACAATCGGCTATATGAGCCCCACGGAGTTCGAGTTGCAGGCGGGATTAGCTTAGGCGGGTGTCAACCAAACCGGGTGCAGGCCAGTTCGCGGCGGCTCATGGCAAGGCGGTGTGGGAAGAGATTCTAAGGGGTCGCCGAGAAGCGGAAGACAATCCAAATTGGCGGCCGAATTTGATTGAGGGAATGGGCTATCAAAACCGAGCCCGCAAAATTATCCGGCAGCAATTTTATGCGGCCAAGCCGAGGCTTTCCGGGGCCATTGACCGAGGCTCGCGTTGGTGATGCGCTTTGCGCGGCAGGGCCCCGCCGTGCAATCCGCTTCTTATGTGGTCCATTTGGTGGGGTGTGATGACCCCATACCATTTAAGCAATTTGCCTCACGTGCTGACGCCGTAGCGCACGGACGTGACGGCGTGCAATCAGGCCATGCCGAGCGAGCCAATATTTACGCCGTTGCCGACACCAATGCGGCCTCTGCCATTGCGGCAGTTAAGATGGGAGAGG
>DATEQL010000268.1:0-3942 GCA_035272665.1 Allostellaceae bacterium | reverse complement strand
CCATCGTCCAGAGCCGCGGTGCGGTTCAGGGCCCGTTCACGATGTTCCTTCATTCTCCGGAACTGGCCGGCCGCCTTGCGCATCTCGGCGCGTATGTCCGCTTCGAAGGATCGCTCGACATGCGGGTGCGGGTGCTCGCTGCAATGACGGTCGCCCGCGAGTTCGAAGCGGTCTATGTCTGGGGAGCTCAGACGGGTGGCGCCCGGCGGCTCGGCGTGCCGGAGACGACGATCACCGCAATCCGCGAGAACCACTCTCGCGGCATCCCGCCGGAAGACGCCGAGATCGTCGAATTCACCCGGCAATTGCTGCGCAAACATCGGATCGACGAGGCGAGTGCCACGGCGCTGCAGAGGCGCTTCGGCGATGACGGGTTCATCCAGCTGACCAGCGCCATCGGCTATTACAGCATGCTGGCAATGACCGTGAACGCGTGCGAGCTGGAGGCGGCCCCGAACGCCGAGGTGCTCAAGGTCTGAGGGCGTTGACCCGGCGGACTACTCGGGCATCATCGGGGCCACTGCATTAGGCCCCGCGAAAAACTCGAAATGCACAGTCCCCGCCGGCCAATGGGCCGACGCCGCTGCAGCCGCCGCCATCATGCCGGCCGGACCGCAATAATATAAGTGGGTGCCCGAGCGGCATTCGCGCAACGCCGCGGCGATGTCGAGGCCGTTCGCCGGGTAGCCGCCGTCGTGGTGGAATTGCACGCGGCCCTGCGCGGAGAGCACCGCAAGATCGTCGAGAAACGCGGTCTCCTCGGGCGAGCGCGTGCAGTAATGCAGGCGGAACTCGGCGCGCCGATGACGCAACTCCGCGATCATTGCCATGATCGGGGTGATGCCGATGCCGCCGGCGATCAAGAGATGGCGCTCGGCCTCCGCGGCGAGCGGGAAGTTGTTGCGGGGTATCGACCCCTCGACGAGGTCGCCGACCCGGACCTCCTCGTGCAGTTGCGAGGAGGCGCGCCCTTCGCGCAGCACGGCAATGCAATAGCGCGTACGCTCGGCTGGGTCGTTCCACAGGGAGAAATCCCGCACGAGCTCCTCACCCAATCGTACCGAAATGTGTGCCCCGGCCTCGAAGGGCGGTAGGTCGTGCCCGTTCGGATCGACGAGCTCATAGCCGTTGATCCTCTCGGCTAGATAGGTGATCGAGCGAATGCGAAGCAGCATGTCGAGGCTCGCGACGTCGAGGGCTCAACCTACCGCATCGACGTTCCCTCGGCGAGCACCGCCTGGAAACCGGCATCTCTCTGCGATGATGCCGAAATGATCGAGACGCCGTCGATTGCCGGCACCGGTTCATCGGGTTACGTTTGTGTCGGGGGTCGCCGGCGCAGCCGGGTCGATCACGCCACACCCGACGCAGAATAGCTGGCCGGCATGGCGCTCGAAGAATACCGACGCAAACGCGATTTCCGCAAAACCCCGGAACCGGCGGGTGCCGCGCCTTCGCGCAAGAAGGCAGCGGCACCGCTCGCCTTTGTCATCCAGGAGCACAAGGCGCGCCGGCTGCACTTCGATTTTCGCCTCGAGCTCGACGGCGTCTTGAAGAGCTGGGCGGTGCCGAAAGGCCCGAGCCTCGACCCCGGCGAGAAGCGGCTCGCTGTCGAGGTCGAGGACCACCCGCTCGACTACGGCGGGTTCGAGGGGGTCATTCCGGAAGGGCAATACGGCGGCGGCACGGTGTTGCTGTGGGACCGCGGCACCTGGGTCCCGGCCGACCCCAACCCAGCAGCAGCCTTTGCGAAGGGCACGCTTAAATTCGAGCTGCTTGGTGAGAAATTGCGCGGCAATTGGGCATTGGTGCGGATGGGCGGCAAGGCCGCCCGCGAACGACGCCCGAACTGGCTGCTCGTCAAAGAGCGCGACGACGCGGCGGTGTCGCAAAGCGGCGACGCCGTCGTTGCCGACAACCCCCTCAGTGTCGAAACCGGCCGCTCTCTCGAAATGATCGCCCGGGACCGCGACCGGGTGTGGGAATCTGGAAAGGGCGAGGCAACCCCTAGCCGGCCGCTCGACCGCATCCCCGGCGCCCGATGGGGGCCGATGCCCGGCAATCTCAAGCCGCAGCTCGCAACCCCGGCCACTGCAGCGCCAGCAGGCCCTGAATGGCTGCATGAGATCAAATACGACGGCTATCGCCTGTTCGCCCGTATCGAGCACGGCAAGGTCCGGCTGATTACCCGCAACGGGCTCGACTGGACCGACAAATTTCCCGACCTCGCGCATGCCTTCGCCCGGCTGCCGGTTGATACCGCGCTGATCGACGGCGAGCTCGTCCATCTCGCCTCGGACGGGACAACGAATTTTTCTGGCCTGCAGGACGCGATCGCCAGCGGCAAGACCAATTCACTGAGCTTCTTCGCCTTCGACCTCGTCTATCGCGACGGCTGGGACCTCACCGGCGCTTCGCTCGAAGACCGCAAGGCGGCACTCGGCGAGATCATTCCGCCTCAGGCGGCGGGGATTTTGCGCTACAGTGACCACCAAATGGGCCAAGGCCCAGCCGTGCTTCGTCAAGCGAGCAACCTCGGCCTCGAAGGCATCGTCTCGAAGCGCCGCGAGTCGCCCTACCGCGGCGGGCGCGGCGCCGACTGGCTCAAGGTCAAATGCCGCAATCGAGAGGAAGTCGTCGTCATCGGCTTCACCGATCCCGAAGGCAAACGGGAGGGCTTTGGCGCCCTTCTCGCCGGTTATTATGATCCGTCGGCGACATTGCGGTATGCCGGACGCGTTGGCACCGGCTTCAGCGCAGAGCGGCTGGCCGATCTACGCAAACAGCTCGACGCTTTGGTCGTCAAGGAGCCTCCAGTCGTCCTGCCCAAAGAGGCGCCGCGCAAGGGTGTTCATTGGGTCCGGCCGGCTCTTGTCGCCGAGGTCGAATTCGCCGGCTGGACCGCCGACGCGATCTTGCGGCACGCCTCCTTCCAGGGGTTGCGCGAGGACAAGACCCCGCGCGAGGTCGTCTACAATCCGGACATTGCGCCCGCTGCCGAGCAGCCGACAACACACATGAAACCCGGTTCAGCTGACCCCGAAATTGCCACCCGCGCCCGCGACGGCAGCACGATGTTCGAGGGTGTGAGGCTCACCCACCCCGATCGCGTCCTCTATCCCGGGGACGATCTCACCAAGCTCGACCTCGCGCGCTACTACAGGGCGGTGGGCGGTTGGGCGGTGCCGCACCTCGTCGGTAGGCCGCTGACCCTGGTGCGCTGCCCCGGCGGCCAAGGCAAGCCTTGCTTCTATCAGAAGCATCTCGGCAAGGGAGCGCCCGATGCGATCGGCCATATCGACATCGTCGAGGAGGGGGAGACCGTGGCCTATCCCGTCATCGAAGATTTGGCCGGGCTGATCGGGCTGGTGCAGATGAACGTGATCGAGATCCACCCCTCGGGTGCGACGGCCGAAAAGCGCGACACCCCCGACCGGATTACCTTCGACCTCGACCCGGATGAGGGCCTGGCGTGGCCGCGGGTGACCGAGGCGGCGATCGAGATACGCGAGGCGCTGTCGGCGATCGGCCTCCAGAGCTTTGTCAAGACGACCGGGGGAAAGGGTTTGCACGTGGTCGTGCCGCTGCAACCCAGGCTCGGCTGGGACGAGGTCAAGGCCTTCACCAAATGGGTCGCCGACCGCTTCGTCGCGCAATCTCCCGAGAGGTTCACCGCGAACCAAGCCAAGCGGGCGCGGCGCGGCCGCATCTATATCGACTATCTGCGCAACAGCCGCGGGGCCACCGCGATCGGCACCTATTCGCCGCGCGCGCGACCGGGCGCCCCGGTATCGACGCCGCTGTTCTGGGAAGAGGTCGAGAAGGGGGTGCCTCCCGATAGCTTCTCGGTCGTCACGGTGCCGCAACGGCTCGCGGCACTCGATGCCGATCCCTGGGCGGAGATCGGCAAGCTTCGCCAGTCGATCGGTGCGGCGGTGCGGC
>DATEQL010000267.1:0-13928 GCA_035272665.1 Allostellaceae bacterium | reverse complement strand
GCCGCGATTCCCTTCTCCGCCAGACTGACCGCGAGATCGGAGCGGTGCGGACCGATCATGGCGCCGCCAGCTTGCGCATCGCTTTGCCGATTGGCGGCGAGCGCCGAGGCAAGCTCGGCTTCGGCGGCCAACGCCGGCATTTTCTCGAGCCACCCTTCGATGGTGCCGACGAGCGTCAGCCGGGCGCGCGGGAACGGGCCTTCGGCCTCGGCGCAAGCGCGGTCCAGCCGCTGCACGGCGTCGCGCCGGGCCGCAGCCACCGCGACGCCTTGTTCTGCCATCGCCTTCTCGAGCGCGGCGAGCCACACCGGGTCGGCGGGACCCTCGCGGAACAGGTGCGAGCGCTCGCGCAACGCCTGCTCGTAAGCGGCGACGCGCGAGGCATGTGTCGGGTCGAGCCCGAGCACCAGCCGATCAAGAAACCGCCGCCGGCCGCTCGGACCGTCGAGAAAGAGCCGATCCATTGGCGGCGTCAACCATACGACGCCGAGCCGCTCCCCGAGTACCGCCTGACCACGCGCCTGCTCGCCGTCGATCCGCACGATTCGACGCTCGCTCGCCGCGCGATCTCGTCCGGTCCCGACGCGCAAGGGGCCGCGGCGCGTCGCGATGACCGCGGCGACGGCCCACCCTGAATCGGGGAAGTCGCCTCCGGACCCAGGTCGATGATCGATCTCGGTCAATTTGGCGCCGCGCAGCCCACGGCCCGGCGCGAGAAAAGAAAGGGCTTCCAGTAAATTGGTCTTGCCGGCGCCGTTCGGGCCCGTCAATACCACCGTCTCGGTGCCAAGGGTGAGTCTGGCCTCGTGATAGTTGCGGAAATCCGTCAGCACGAGGCGCGTCACCGCGACGCGCTCCACCGCGGCACCGGCGCTACTGCGGGCTTCCTGTGCCTCGGCCAACATCGGCATTATATGGGGTCGAGAGGGCCTTCCTGCCAGCGTTTGGCGCCGTTTGCCGGCATTCCGCGAAGGGCTTGGGCTCCCTCCTCCGGATCGTTGTCCCGAGGAAGCAGGCGAGGACCCGCTTGTCGCCCGATGTCATCGCGATCACACCCGCATCGGCATCAGGACATAAAGGGCGCTCCTATCGGCGCTGTCGCGGACAATCGTCGGCGAGCCGGCATCCGACATCTCGAATTGCGCTCCTTCGCCGCCGATTTGCTCGGCAATGTCGAGCAGGTACCGGGAATTGAAGCCGATCTCCAGCGGGCTGGCGAGGTAGCGCGCCTCGAGCTCCTCCTCGGCCGTACCGTTTTCGGGGCTCGTCGCCGACACCCTGAGATTGCCATTCTCGATCGTGAGCTTGACCGCGCGGCTCTTCTCGGTCGAGATCGTCGACACTCGGTCCACCGCTTCGGCAAAGGCTTTGCAGTCGACCTCGAGGATCTTGTCGTTGTTGGACGGGATCACCCGGTCGTAATCAGGGAAGGTCCCGTCGATCAGCTTGGAGGTTAACGTCGCCTCGCCGACGGCAAAGCGGATCTTTGTCTCGCTCAGCGCGATATCAACCTCATCCTTGCTCTCCTCGACGAGCTTGCGCAGCTCAAGCACGGTCTTGCGCGGGATGATAATGCCCGGCATCCCGGCGGCGCCCTCCGGCAGCACCATCTCGACCCGGGCGAGCCGATGACCGTCGGTCGCGACCGCCCGGATGACAGGCACCTCGTCGTTCTTTGTCGCATGAAGATAAATACCGTTCAGATAGTACCGGGTCTCCTCGGTCGAGATCGCGAATCGGGTGCGGTCGATCAACGCCACGAGCTCGGTTGCCGACAGCGCGAAATTGTGAGGCAGCGCACCGCTCGCCAAGACCGGGTAGTCCTCGGGTGGCAGACATTGCAGGGTGAAGGTCGAGCGGCCGGAGCGCAGCAGCATCGCGTTGCGCTCGCCGCTGGCCTCGATTTCCACCTGCGCCCCCTCGCGCAACTTTCGCACGATGTCATAAAGCGTGTGCGCCGGCGCGGTCGTCCGGCCCTCGCGCTCGACCTGGCACGGGACACGCTCGACAATCTCGAGATCCATGTCGGTGGCGCTCAGCGCCAGACTTCCGGCTTCGGCGCGTAGCAAAACGTTCGACAATATCGGGATCGTCGTGCGCCGTTCGACCACGCTTTGTACGTGGCCCAGCGCCTTTAGCAGAGCCGCCCGTTCGATGGTGAGTTTCATGGTTGCTGCATGGAGGTTGCGGACTAGGCTCGGGTCAGATCCCAAATCGACCCTGGGCCGCGCCCGGGGCCGGAGACAGGCCAGCGCCCCCGTCGCGTCACCCCGAACGGTTCGGCAGACGGATTCGAATTATAGCACGGAACGATGCGCGCCTCAGCACCCGGTTTCGGCGCGACCCGGCGCGGCGGTGTCGGAGGCTCAGGTTTGCAGCATGCGGCGCAGCAGCTCGACATCCTCGGCGAGCGCGCGGTCGCCGAGCGTGAGCTCCTCGATCTTGCGCACCGCATGCATGACGGTGGTATGGTCACGCCCACCAAATTTCCGGCCGATTTCCGGCAGCGACCGTGTCGTCAGTTGCTTGGCAAGATACATCGCGATCTGACGCGGTCGCGCTACAGCACGCGCCCGGCGCTCGGAGGCCATCTCGCTCAGCCGGATGTTGAAATGCTCGGCGACGCGCCGTTGGATCTCGTCGATCGTCACTCGTCGCTCGCAGGAGCGCAACAGGTCGCGCAGCAACTCTTGCGCGCTTTCGAGCGTTACATCACGTCCGATCAACTGCATATCCGCGATAATGCGGTTCAACG
This sequence comes from Allostellaceae bacterium, assembly GCA_035272665.1. Taxonomy (GTDB): domain Bacteria; phylum Pseudomonadota; class Alphaproteobacteria; order ATCC43930; family CGMCC-115725; genus AP-15. Next base: position 11,173 of record DATEQL010000267.1, on the reverse strand, counting down.
CTCCTTCGAGTTCGCGGACGTTCGAGGTGATCTTGTGGGCGAGGAACTCCATCACCTTCTGCGGGATCCGTATACCGTTCTGCTCGGCCTTCGAGTGCAAAATGCTAAGGCGCAGCTCGTAGGTCGTAGGGTGCAGATCGGCGACGAGCCCCCAGCCGAGCCGGGAGCGCATGCGCTCCTCGAGACCCTCGAGGTCGGAAGGCGACTTGTCGGCGGAAATTACGATCTGGCGGTTCTGATCGACTAGGGCATTGAACGTGTGAAAGAACTCTTCCTGGGTTGAATCCTTGCCGCTGATGAATTGAACGTCATCGATCATCAGCAAATCTACCGAACGGAATTGCTCCTTGAAGTCCATCGTCGACTTGAAGCGCAATGCCCGGATGAACCGATACATGAACTTCTCGGCCGAGAGGTAGATGACCTTGCGGTTGCAGGCATGTCTGCGGACATGCCAAGCCACGGCGTGCATCAAATGAGTTTTGCCGAGGCCCACCCCGCCGTAGAGGAAGAGCGGGTTGAACGGCACCGTGTGAACGGGGTTCACGCAGGCCTCAGCGACGCGACGCGCCGCGGCATGGGCGAGTTCGTTGGGCTTGCCAACGACGAAGTTCTCGAAAGTGAAGCGCTGGTCGAGCGCCGACATCTGCGCCTTGTCCTCGCCGACCTCGAGCGCGCCAGCGGGCTCCGCGAGGAGTGGGGCAGGCTGGCGAAGATCCTTCGCTTCGCCGTCGGCCGAACGATCGAGCCCATTGCGTCTGCCGGCGAGCGCCACGACCACCGAGACGCTGGTTACTCGTTGGTTCTCCGCCCGCCACAGCGCAAGGAGCCGGTCGGCGTAATGAGTCGCGACCCAGTCGCGCAGAAAGCGGGTCGGCGCGGCGATGATCGCCTCACCCTCATCGACCCGCTCCACGCTTACCGGTCGCAGCCAGCTGCGGAAGGCGGCTTCGCCGACCTCCTTCTTGAGATGGCCCAGAACCCGGGTCCATTCGCTTTGGCACGCGCTTGCCGAGATATCGGCATCCCCTCTTCGAACCGCTTCCGCCAATACCGCATCCCCCCAAACTCGGACGGCAGCATCATCAGGCCCAGTGCCAGAAAGATCTACACCCGCAGACCGTCAATCTTCCGGTTCTCTGTCGTCATTCTGGTCGGACAAATCCGACGCTATAGCCACGCAATTACTGCTGAGGTTCGTGAAGAAAATGACATTTTCTTCACACTAATCGACATTTACAGCCAATCTGAGTAGTTTTCGCCTCTGTTATTGAGCATCTTAGGTTACGTGACGGATTGATGGCAACGAGACCGAAAAGCGAACGCGAGGAAGTTGGTTACCGACCGACCGCTCCTTACGCCAAATGCCAAACGTTGGTAGGCGGGCGTCACCTCGCGGCATTTGGTCGCAGCCGTGGCGTGCAGCTTGATCAGAGCGCGTTGATGCGCGCGGCGAGACGGGAAAGCTTTCGCGAGACCGTATTCTTGTGAAGCACCCCTTTGGTGATCGCCCGGTGCAGCTCCGGCTGCGCCATTTGAAGGGCGGATCGCGCTGCCTCCTTGTCACCGCTTGCTATCGCCGTCTCGACCTTGTTGACGAAGGTGCGCACTCGGCTCCTTCGGGCGCGATTGATCGCCGTGTGCTTGACGATCTGGCGTATACGCTTTTCCGCCGATTTATGATTGGCCATGCTCGCTCGCGGTAAAAACGGAGTGCGGGCTTATATCGGCGGGCTCCCGCCCCGTCAACTGAACGGGTGGTTGGGGCGCGAGCGTGGTCTCTGGTTCATCGGTTGCGGAAGGTGGGCTTTCGCTTCTCGATAAAAGCGGCCATCCCTTCCTTGCGGTCTTCGGTGGCGAAAGTGGCGTGAAAGAGCCGGCGTTCGAAGCGTACACCCTCGGTAAGCGTCGTCTCGAAGGCGCGGTTTACCGATTCCTTGACCATCATTGCGATCGGCCGCGACATCTGGGCGATGCGCTCGGCGATCTTGACGGCCTCCAGCACAAGCTCTGCAGCCGGCACAACGCGGCTCACGAGCCCCGCCCGTTCGGCCTCCGCCGCATCCATCATCCGGCCGGTCAGGCATAGATCCATCGCCTTGGCCTTGCCGATAAAGCGGGCGAGCCTCTGTGTCCCGCCCGCACCCGGCATCGTGCCGAGGTTGATCTCGGGCTGCCCGAACCGTGCATTCTCGGCGGCGATGACGATGTCGCACATCATGGCGATCTCGCAGCCACCGCCGAGCGCGAACCCGGCAACCGCTGCGATCACCGGTTTGCGGCACTGGGCCACGCGCTCCCAGGCGCTCGTAATGAAGTCCTCGAGATAGATCTCGGGGTAGCTCTTCGGCGCCATCTCCTTGACATCGGCGCCGGCGGCAAAGGCCTTCTCGCTGCCCGTCAGGACGATCGCGCCGATCGCGGCGTCGGTCTCGAAATCATCCAACGCCGAACCGAGCTCCGCAACCAGCGCGGCGTTCAGCGCATTGAGCGCCTGCGGCCGATTGAGCGTCACGATGCCGACCGCGCCGCGTCGCTCGACGAGGATGGTCTGGTAGCCCGGTTGCTCGCTCATCGGTTTCCTCTCTAATGCTGCCGTTTCGCACAAAAGAACGTCGATCGCCCGGATTGCACGATCCGCCGTACGCCTTGGGTGCAGTTGCAACCGGGGCAGGGCTCGCCTTCGCGGCCATAGACGGCCCAGTGATGCTGAAAATAGCCGAGCTCGCCATCCGCCTGAACGTAGTCCCGCAGCGACGAACCGCCGGCAGCGATCGCTTCCTCGAGCACAGAGCGAATCGCGGCTGCCAATCGCTCAGCGCGGCCGTGGCCTATCGACCCCGCGAGGCGTCGCGGGGAGATCCCGGCGCGGTAAAGCGCTTCGCAGACATAGATGTTGCCGAGCCCGGCGACGATCCGCTGATCGAGCAACGCTGCCTTGATCGGTGTCAGCTTGCCGGCGAGCTTGGCGGTGAGATAGGCGCCGTCGAAGCCGGGTTCGAGCGGTTCGGGCCCGAGCCCGGCGAGGAGCGGATGCCGCTGCTCCTCGCCGCGCCTGACGTAATCGAGCGTCCCGAATCGGCGTGCATCATTGAAGCGGATGACCGTCCCGTCATCGAGCGTGAGCACGACATGGTCGTGCGGGGCGGCTGGCACTGCCGCAGTGCCGGCAGTGACACGGCCGGACATGCCGAGATGGAGCAGCAGCAGCCCGCCCTCATCGAGCTCGATCAGGATATACTTGCCGCGGCGTCCGAGCGCGCCGATCAAGGCGCCGTCGAGCCGCGCGGCGAGAGCCGGCGGAAACGGCCGCCGCAGATCCGGCCGGTGCAGTTCCACCCGCACGATCCGGCGCCCGCTGATCTTCAGCGCTAGGCCGCGCCGGACAGTCTCGACTTCGGGCAGCTCGGGCATCGCTCCACTTATAATAGGATGTGCCATGGTAGACGCGTCTTGGCGCCTGCAATCGCGTGAGGTTATCTTCCTGCCCGATGAGCAAAAGCGAGACAAGCGCCGCCGTCGATTTCGGCGCGCGGCGTGTGCCCGAGTGGGAAAAGGCGCCACTGGTACGCGCCGTGTTCGATCGCGTCGCCTCACGCTACGACCTGATGAACGACCTGATGAGCGGCGGCATCCACCGCTGGTGGAAGGCTGAGATGGTTGCTTGGCTCAAGCCGCAGCCCGGCCAGGTTCTTCTCGATGTCGGCGGGGGTACCGGCGACATCGCGCTGCGCGCTCTGCCGTGCCTCGCTGCGGAGCAGGCCGCCCCCGCCGGGAGCGTCGTCGTCTGCGACGCCAGCGAGCGGATGCTCGAAGTCGGACGCGCCGGTGCTCTCGACCAAGGGATTCTAAATGGGATCGAGTGGGTGTGTGCCGATGCGGAGCAGCTTCCGGTAGCCGACCGCAGCGTCGATCTCTACACCATCGCCTTTGGATTGCGGAACGTCACCCGGATCGATGCGGCGCTCGCCGAGGCGCGTCGCGTGCTCAAGCCCGGCGGGCGCTTTCTCTGTCTCGAATTCACCCCTGAGATCACGCCTTTCCTCCAGCCGCTATACGATCTCTACAGCTTCCAAATCGTGCCGCTGCTCGGTCTGATCGTCACGGGTGATCGGAGGGCATACGCCTACCTCGTAGAAAGCATCCGACGGTTCCCTCGGCAGAGTGAGCTTTCCGAAATGATCGCGCGCGCGGGGCTCGATCGGGTGAGGTTTCGTAACCTTACGGGGGGAGTCGCTGCGCTCCATTCAGCTTGGCGTCTCTGACGCGCTCCGGCCCGAGCTCGGGCTCGTGCGGAGCGCCCGCAACCTCGCCCGGCTAACTCGGATTGGCCTGACCCTAGCGCGGCACGACGCGCTTTTTCCGTTGGAGGCCGTTCCTGCCGCTGCACCCTTATTGCGGATCGGCCGCGCCTTGCTGCGCCGTCGTACCGGCGTCGCGCCGCGCCCGGGCCAGCGGCTCGCCGCCGCATTCGGTGAGTTGGGTCCGAGTTTCATCAAGCTTGGTCAGCTTTTGTCGACGCGAGCCGATCTCTTCGGCGAAGAGATCACTCTCGATCTGGCGAGCCTTCAGGATCGCCTGCCGCCCTTCTCCGGAAGCAAGGCGCGCGCGCTGATCGAGACCGAATTCGGCAGTCCGCTTGAGACGCTGTTCGCGTCGTTCGATGAAACCGCCGTCGCGGCCGCATCGATCGCCCAGGTGCACTTCGCCCGGACGACGGACGGGCATGATGTCGCGGTCAAGGTCTTGCGGCCGGGCATCGTCGAGGCCTTTTCGCGCGACCTCGACCTCTTCCTATGGCTCGCCACGCTAGGCGAGCGGCTGCAGCCTCTGCTGCGGCGGCTGAAGCCGGTCGAGGTGGTAGAGATGCTGGCCGAGGTGGTCCGGTTCGAGATGGACCTGCGCTTCGAGGCCGCCGCGGCCTCGGAGCTTGCCGAGAATTTCACCGGCGACCCAGATTTCCGTGTGCCGCGGGTCGATTGGCGGCGCACCGGCCGCAGCGTGCTGACACTGGAGCGGATATCCGGGGTCCGCATCGACGACCGTGCGGCCCTAACAGCCGCCGGTCATCAGATCGACGATTTGTTGGCCAAGGCAGCCGGCGCCTTCTTCAACCAGGTGTTCCGCGACGGCTTCTTTCATGCCGATCTCCATCCCGGGAACATGTTTGTCGACGCGACCGGCGCGATCGTCGTCGTCGATTTCGGCATCATGGGCCGGCTCGACCGCGCGACCCGCTTTTTCCTCGCCGATATGCTGCTGGGCTTTCTCTCCGGCGACTACCGACGCGTGGCGGAAGTCCACTTCGCCGCTGGATATGTGCCGCTGCGCCGGTCGGTTGACGCCTTCGCCCAGGCCTGTCGCGCGATCGGCGAGCCCATCCTCGGCCAGCCGCTGCAAGAAATCTCGTTCGCCCGCCTCCTGGCTCAGCTCTTCCAGGTGACCGAGCAGTTCGAGATGGAGACCCAGCCTCAGCTGTTGCTGCTCCAGAAGACGATGGTGCAGATCGAAGGGCTGGGCCGACGCCTTGATCCCGAGGTCAATATTTGGGTGCTCGCCCGACCCTTGATCGAGTCGTGGATGCGCGAGAACCGCGGCCCAGAGGCGACACTGCGCCAGCGGCTCGACACCCTCGGCGAGATGATCGATCGGGTGCCGCGGCTGATGCGCAGCCTCGAAAGCCTGGTCGACGACTGGTCGCGCGAAGGCATCGTGATGCATGCCGAGACCCTCGCTGCACAGGCCGCCAAGCGGGCCCGCCACCTGGCAATCCTGCTGGTTCCGGTGTGGCTCGTCACGATGTCGCTGGTCGCGATCGCTCTCGCCCTCGTCTTCAGGCGGTAGCATACTCGTGCGAGCGAACGGCTTCGGAGGGTTAGATTTGCTTTACGACCGGCGCATTCTGCTGATCATCTCCGGCGGCATCGCCGCCTATAAGAGCCTCGACCTGATCCGCCGGCTGCGCGAGCAGGGTGCAGCGGTGCGCTGCATCATGACCGCCGCGGCGCAACATTTCGTGACGCGGCTGTCGGTCGCCTCATTGAGCGAGGACAAGGTCTACGACGATCTCTGGTCGCTGACCGACGAGAGCGAGATGGGCCACATCCGGTTGTCGCGGGAGGCCGACCTCGTCGTTGTGGCGCCCGCGAGCGCTGATCTGATCGCACGGATGGCCGCGGGCTTGGCCGACGACCTGGCGACGACGGCGCTGCTCGCTTCGGATAAGCCGGTGCTGATCGCTCCGACGATGAATTTGATGATGTGGGCGCATCCGGCTACCCAGGCGAACCTGGCGACGCTCGAAGCGCGCGGCGTCAAGCGTGTCGGGCCCGGCTCGGGCGAACTCGCCTGCGGCGAGGTCGGCTCTGGCCGTATGGCCGAGCCGATCGAGATCATCGCGGCGATCGAGCGTGTCTTGGCTGGCGACACGAGGCTCGTCGGAAGGCGAGCGCTGGTGACCAGCGGGCCCACCCGCGAGCCGATCGATCCCGTGCGTTATATCTCGAACCACTCCTCCGGCAAGCAGGGCCACGCGATCGCGGCCGCACTCGCGGCGTTCGGCGCCGACACGGTGCTCGTCTCGGGCCCGACGCAGGAGCCGGCTCCGGCCGGGGTGAGGGTCGTACCAGTCGAGACCGCGGTGGAAATGCTCGCTGCCTGCGAGGCAGCACTACCGGTCGATGTCGCCGTCATGGCGGCGGCCGTCGCCGATTGGCGGGTCGAAACCGTGGGCCGGCGGAAGCTGAAAAAGGACGGGGGCGCGCCGCCGGTGCTGCGCCTGGCCGAAAACCGCGACATCCTCGCCAGCCTCGCCCAGCGCGGCAATGACCGGCCGGCCCTCGTCATCGGTTTCGCGGCGGAGACCGACGATGTCGTCGAGAACGCCCGCCGCAAGCGCCTTCGCAAGCGCTGCGATTGGATTCTCGCCAATGACGTCTCGCCCGGGACGGGCACCTTCGGCGGCGATCGGAATACGATCCACTTGGTCGATGCCGACGGGGTCGAGGACTGGCCGGCGATGACCAAGCACGAGGTCGCCGCGCGGCTCGCCGAGCGCATCGCCCGCCACCTCAGGGACCGATGCCCAATGGACTCATGAAGGTCGAGCTCAAGATCCTCGATCCGCGACTTTCCGGCTGGGGCTTCCCGTGCTGGGGTTCGAGCCTGGCAGCCGGGCTTGATCTGCACGCCTGCATCGAACGCCCGCTCGTCCTGAAGCCGCAGATGCCGGCCGTCCTGATACCCGCCGGCATCGCCTTTCGCATCGGCGACCCGGAGTGGTGCGCGCTGGTATTGCCGCGCTCCGGCCTCGGACACAAGGAGGGGCTGGTGCTCGGCAATACGGTCGGGGTGATCGATGCCGATTACGAGGGGCCTTGCCTGATTTCGGCATGGAACCGCAATCCCGGCGGCGAAGGGATACGGGTTCGACCCGGCGACCGCATCGCCCAGCTCGTCTTCACCCGCATCGCGCGGCCGGAATTCGCCATCGTGCCGCTGTTCTCCGCGAGCTCGAGCCGGCAGCAAGGCGGCTTTGGCTCGACCGGCGTCGAGGCCGCTTGTCCGGACCCGCTTCCGGCGCGAAACTTGTGACAATCAACTCTGACCTTTGGGAGTGGCGGCCTGGACGACATGATTCGGCTGACCAAGAAACTGCTTTACGCGATCGAGGCGGTGCTCGACATCGCCTACAACGGCGGCCAGGTGCCGGTGCGCTCGTCCGAGATTACCGAGCGCGAAGGGATCCCTCGCCGCTATCTCGAGCCGGTGCTGCAGGAGCTGGTGCGGCACAACATCCTCCTCGGGATCCGCGGCCCGAGCGGCGGCTATCGCCTCGCCCGCGAACGGCGACGGGTGAGCCTTGGCGACATCGTCCGTACCGTGCGCGGGCTCGAGACCGCCGAGGATCCGATCAGCGATCCGGCCGGGAGCGCGCTCGGGCACCAGGTCGTGCGGCCGGTGTGGCTCGAGCTTCAGGAAGAGATGATGCGGCGGCTCGACGCGCTGACCCTCGAGGAACTGTGCGGCCGCGCGCACCGCGCCGGGATCGTCGGCCGAACCACCGAATGCGGTGATTTCGAGATCTGAAGGAGCTGGAGGAACGGAATGGACACTGCCCCGGTGACCAACCCGCGGCGCGCGGAGTTTCGCGGCCGCGTCTATGACAGCATCATCGACACGATCGGCGCGACCCCGCTGGTCCGCATCCACCGCTTGGCACACAACGCCGGCACCAAAGCCGATATCCTTGGCAAGTGCGAGTTCTTCAACCCGCTCGCCTCGGTCAAGGACCGCATCGGCGTCTCGATGATCGCCGCCGCCGAGGCCGCCGGTCGGATCAAGCCCGGCACCGTGCTGGTCGAGCCGACTTCCGGCAATACCGGCATCGCGCTCGCTTTCGTCTGCGCCGCCAAGGGTTATCGGCTGATCTTGACGATGCCCGACAGCATGTCGCTAGAACGCCGCAAGATGCTCAAATTGCTCGGGGCCGAGCTCGAGCTGACTCCGGCGGCGCAAGGCATGCGCGGCGCGATCGCCAAGGCCGAGGAGATCGTCGGCTCGCTGCCCGACGCGTTCATTCCACAGCAGTTCCGCAATCCGGCAAATCCCGAAATACATCGCCGCACGACCGCCGAGGAGATCTGGAATGACACAGCCGGCGCGGTCGATGTCGTGGTCAGTGGGGTCGGCACCGGCGGCACCTTGACCGGGGTCGGCTCGGTGCTCAAGCCGCGCAAACCCGGGCTCCGGATGATTGCGGTCGAGCCCGAGGACAGCGCGGTCCTGTCCGGTGGGCCGCCTGGTACGCACCGTATCCAAGGCATCGGCGCGGGCTTCATCCCCGAGATCCTCGACACCGGTCTGATCGACGAGATCATCCGCATCGGCAACGAGACCGCCTTGCGCACTGCGCGCGCGGCGGCCCGGCGCGAAGGCCTGGTAGTCGGGATCTCGGCCGGTGCCGCTCTCGCCGCGGCTCTCGAAGTCGGCGCGCGGCCGGAGATGGCAGGCAAGACCATCGTCGTCGTATTGCCCGATTCTGGCGAGCGCTATCTGTCGACGGCGCTGTTCGACGGGATCTGAGACCGATGGAGCTCGACGAGGAGCAATTTCAGCGCTACGCGCGCCACCTGATACTCGACGAGGTCGGCGAGGAAGGTCAGCTGCGGCTCCTCCAATCGCGTGTCCTGGTCGTCGGCGCCGGCGGTCTCGGCTCGCCGCTGCTGCTCTACCTGGCGGCGGCCGGGGTCGGGACGATCGGGATCACCGATCCCGACCGGGTCGATCTGACCAATCTGCAGCGCCAGATCGTCCACGCGACCGAGCGTGTGGGCGCGCTCAAGGTCGAGAGCGCGCGCGCCGCACTGGCCGCGGTCAATCCCGGTGTGCGCGTCGAGGCCCATCCGGTGCGCCTCGGCCCGGAGAATGCCGCGGCGCTGATCGGCGGCTATGACCTCGTCGCCGACGGCAGCGACAATTTCGCCACCCGCTATCTGTTGACCGATCTCTGCTTCCGCCTGGCAAAGCCGTTGGTGGCGGCGGCGCTGTCGCCGTTCGAGGGCCAGCTGTCGACCTTCCGCCCGTATCTCGGTGCCGGCCACCCCTGCTACCGGTGTCTCTTTCGCGAGCCGCCGCCCCCCGATCTGGTGCCGCGCTGCGAGACCGCGGGCATCCTCGGCGCCATCGCCGGCGTGCTCGGCACCTTGCAGGCGGTCGAGGTGCTCAAGGAACTTTTGGGGCTCGGCGACAGCCTCGACGGTACGCTGCTGATCTACGACGCGCTGCGCGCCCGGTTCCACTCGATCCGCATCGGCAAGGATCCGGAATGCCCGACCTGCGGCCCCGGCACCTCCGCGGCCACAGGCTAATGGTAACACTCTAACGGTTGGTACCCGCGCACCTCGCCGTCATACCCGCGGAAGCGGGTATCCAGAGCGACCGGCACCGCGCCCCCCTGCGGCCCTGGGCCCCCGCTTTCGCGAGGGCGACAAATGGGGCCAGGAGTCGTCTGTTCGATTTGTACGACTAGACCGCGGCCGCGCAAATTTCCCGGTTCCCCCGGGAAATTTCCCGTAAGAACATCGGCCGGCGGGCCCCCAAGGCCAAAATCTCCGTCTATATCAAAGAGATGCGCTCGGCGAGCATGATCAAATCCGGCCGATATCCGGGAATTTCCGCCGCCGATATCCAGGAAAAACCGCGATAACCGGGAATTATCCGGCAAAAAGCCATAACCGGGAATTCATCGCGAAGCTCCTGATTCGCCGCCGATCATAAGCCGCGATCGAGGCGCCAAGATGGCAATCTCCGCGTCATCGGGTGATCAGGGTGGGACCCGCCGGCGCTGCGCGCCTCCGCATGTCGTGGTAGCATGGTCGGGTAGGTTTGGGGACCAGGAATGCCTCGAAACTCGGTTAACTACGAGGAAGACTTTTACGGCTGGACGGTGGAACAAAGCCGCCTTTTGCGCTCGGGTGAACTCTCCGCGATCGATGTCGCCAATATTGCCGAGGAGATCGAGAGCATGGGGAGCAGCGATCGGCGCGAGCTCAAAAGTCGGCTTGTGTTCTTGCTGGTGCGCCTTTTGAAATGGCGCCATCAGCCCGGAGGCCGGTCACGCAGCTGGTCGGCGACAATCGACGAGCAGAGGCTCCAGATCGAAGGGATCCTCGGCGAGTCGCCCAGTCTTCGGCCGAGTGTCGCGGTGCTGCTCGCCGAGGCCCACGCAATCGCGCGGGCAAGGGCGATCGCAGAGACCGGTCTCGCCGACGAGGCCTTTCCGGAGGCGTGCCCCTTTACGGCGGACGAGGCTCTGTCGCGCTCGTTCCTGCCCGACTGCTGATCAGTCGTCTCCCAGCAGCAGGCGCCTGTAGGGCCCGGCGCGATCGATGCTGTAATCGGCGCCAGCTGCTTGGCGTGCGATCTCGTCCTAGCGGCCCGGCACGACGGGGTGAGCACAAGATTGCCGAACGCGAAAAGTCTGCGTAACCTAGACCCCAGGTAGAAACGAAAGGGGGGAAGGCGATGGTCGCGAGAACGCGGCAACCTCTCATCGAGAGCATCCGGGAGCGTGCTCTCGCCGCGCACCCGGCCGCAGCGGTGCCGCGTGGTGCCGGCCTTGGCGTCCAGGACATAGCGACACAATCAATCTCGGCCGACGCCGCCGGCATCG
>DATEQL010000266.1:0-8866 GCA_035272665.1 Allostellaceae bacterium | reverse complement strand
CTAGCGAATTCCGGGTTAGGAACGGCTGTGCTTTCGCAGGGGCCGCCTATCGGCCTCGCGGCGCCTATGGACAACTGCCGTCGGTTCAATGAATCAAAACGTAGATCGGCCGATCGAAACCGAGCGAGACGACCGGTTGTTACGCCGCGACCTCGTCGTTCGGCTTCTGGGCGCGCTGATCGAGCCCGGAGGCCGGGCAACCGGCGTCGTTCTAGGCCTCGCCGGGCCGGGCGGCGCCGGCAAATCTTCGATCCTCAATATGGTCGCGGAGATGGCCGAGGTGCGCCATCCGTCGGCCGTCGTGGTCACGTTCAACCCGTGGCTGGCCACTTCGCGCAATGGCTTGGTCCACGCTTTTTTTGCCGAGGTGACGGCGGCGATCGAGACGAGCGCAAAGAAGCCCGGCTGTGCGCATGCAGAAAAGCTAAAGGGGTTGGCGCAGACGATATTCAAATACGCTAAGCGCATCGCCCCTGCCGACGGCGTGTTTCTCTGCGACGGCGGTGCCGCCGCCGCCGGTCTCGATACCTTGCGGCAGAGCCTGCCCGGCGCTGACTCCTTGCGTTACATGCGCGCCCAGCTTTCCCGTGAGCTGGACGAGTGCGGAATGGACGTCCTCGTGTTGATCGACGAAATCGATCGGCTGGACGACCGCGAGGTCGGCGCCGTCGCACGGCTGGTCCGCGCAATCGCGGACTTCAAGCACTTTTCCTATCTGCTCGCCTATGACGTCAACCGGGTCGCACAGGCGCTCGGTGAGGGAAACGCCGAGCGTGGCCGGTCCTATCTCGAAAAGGTCGTCCAGCTGCAAGTGGCGCTGCCGCTCGTCCTGCCACGGCAAATCAGGCGGATCGTCGGCGCGAGGTTCGGCGAGCTCGTTGATGAGCCCGACGAGCACCAGCAGCGCCTGAGCCAACTCCTCGGGATTCTGGTGCCGGCAATCTTGGCCACTCTGCGGGACGCAAAGCGCATGCTCGCCGGCTTCGAGGTACTGCACCGCCTGCTGCGGTTCGAAATTGATGAAGTCGATCTGCTCGGCTGGGCGGCGATCCTGGCCAAACATCCCGATGTCGAACAGGCATTGCATCGCCGACAGGAACAGATCATCGGACCGGGAAGCCGCGTATTTAGCGAGGCTCTCGTGGGTTGGATGCTGAACGGCTACGGTCCCGCTGCAGTCGACGTCACGCTGAGATCCGAGCCCGGGGCGCCGGAGGAGCTGTGGCTCGAGCAAGGCGGGGAGCGATTGGTTTCGGGTCCGGCCGCGCGTCCTCTTCAGCGGCTTTTGGAGTTTTTGTTCAAGAGTCCTTGGGACAATCGCAGAGATCCGTTGAACTCGATCAGCGCTGCCGTGCCGCTGAGCAAGATTTTGGCCTTTGGAACGTTAGTCGACGCCAACGCATCCGGGGATACCGCGCCGCACCCACGCCATGTGGACATTCTCGGCGAGATTGGCGACCGGGACGCGGCAGCGTGGACCCGCGCGCTGCAGGAGGCCGACAGGAACGGCAACCTCGCCGAATACCTGGTCGCGCTGCACGGCTGCGGTCACCGGGTTCGCCCGCGATTGACCGAGAATGAGTGGCCACTCGATGACATCTGGTCGGCGTTCAGCGACTTTGCCGAGCCGGTTCCTGCCCTGACGGATCCGCCGCGCGACCGACCCAACCGGTTGCTAGCCAAGTTTATTTCCGGGCCCTATCTGCACCGACTCGGAGCATTGCGGCGTCTTCTGAGACCCAACCTCGACATCTTGCGGGAATGGATCGCCAACGGTCGATTTGCGCTCGCCGGTCATCTCCTCGAGGTGCAGATGAAACTGGAGTTGGACGTTCGTGACGAACCCGCGCCGATCATGCTCTTCGTGGCCGAGAAGGATGTGGCACCGCTGTGCAAAGAGCTGGCGAGCGCCTGCCGCGCCGCTTTGCAGGCCGGCACGCTGCTCGATTCGATTGCCGACATAGCCTGCCTGCGCGCCATATTGCGAGGCGCGCCCGACGGCTGGGATGACGATTGCCGGCAAAAGATGGACGAAATGCTGGCGCAATCTGGGCTGTTGGATCGTTTCATTTGGTATGGTTTTGGCGACCCAGCGTCGGATGTTACGTATTTCGAACCGGCGGCCCTGGTCGCTGACCGCAAGGTTTTGCGCGCCCGTGTGGTCGGGCGTTTGAAAGATGCCCCGTCGCTGCCGCAGCAAATTCGTCGCGCCTATCAGATCGCCGAGACCAAACTGTGACTAGCCCCTCATAGGCATCTCGAGGTCAAGGTGTCGCCGGTACATGGAAGAGCCGGCGTCGAGCAGTGGCACACCATGCTATTGGGGAGGAGCGCGCAGGTTCCCGCGCGACTCGTACTGCCGGACCTGCAGAGAGCCGAGGGCAAGATCGATATCCGCCGCCTCGACCGCGCGCCCGTCCTTGCGGCAGACGCTCGCGTGGATCACGTAGACATGACCCCCGAGCCAAGTCGGTCCGCGCTTTTCGATCGCCCGGCAATCGCTCGATGCAACCGAGAACTCCATCGTGCTCAGGTCACCGGTTTCGAGATAATTACGCCATACGCTCCCCTTTCTCGTCATCTGGTTCATATCCGGGAAGTCCTCGCGAAGATCACTGTAGTGGGATTGGACATAACAGCCCTTGTGTTGACTACCGATGGCGCTAACAAAATAAGGATCGACCACAACGGCATCGGCTTCGATCACGAGATTGCCGGAATTGGTAATGACCAGGTCATGACCCATCCGGCAATTGGACGCGTCGATCGATAGATTGCCGCTCGGCAGTCCGAACCCTTCGTGACCCAGCGGCGGACCGGTCTTGCAGGTGCCCGGCGCGCCAGAGCTTATTCTCGAGCCGCTGCAAGGAATTTCCGGCCATTTATCTTCCTCGACTCGTGGGTTGGAAGAATAGGGATTCCATTTCTTCCAGGAAGGGGTGATCGGCGGTGCGATGACCGTGACCTCCGGCAGACCGAGATTGGAAGGGTCAGCGCCGAAAGCGCCCGGAGATGCGTAGCCGATTAAAATCAGGGCGAGGGCTCCCACCAATGCCTCTGTTACCCGCATTACGACCTCCCGAAAATTGCCGAGGCATCCACGATCTCGCCGACGCGCGATGCGCCGACGCGGGCTTCGCGAAGCTGACGTCGGGTTTGGCGCCGGTCATATCGGCGTTGCCGCGAGCCGACGCAGCTCTTGCTTGAGCAAATCGAAATCGACCGGTTTGGTGAGGAACCGGGATGCGCCGGCCCCTTCTGCCTGCCGCCGGCGCTCGTCGTCGCTGTAGGCGGTCACCATCATGACCGGCAGATCGGGGCGCCGCGTCTTGATCTCGCGCAACAAGCTCAGCCCGTCCATCCTCGGCATGTTGATGTCGGACAGAGTGACAATCAGCTCGGGCCGGACCCCCGTCCGCCAGCTTATCGACCGCCTCCTCGCCCGAGGCGGCGAAATGCAGGACATAGGTGCCCTGCCGCGCCTCGCGGCGAAAGCATTGGCGAAACATCTCGGCGACATCGGGCTCGTCGACGACGACGAGGATGCTGAAGCTCATGCGTCATCCCCTGGTTGCGCCCGTCGGGAGCGCGACGGGCGGATCGTGAACTCGGTGCACTCGCCTTCACAGCTGTCGGCGGCAATCGGTTTGCCTGAAATTGGTCCACGCGTCTTCGAGCATGCCATTCAGTCGGCCCGTCTACCTCATCACATGCGACGATACCCTTCTGCTCGTTGCCCGGCCAGCAGGAGTAGGCAAACACCTCCGCGCCGCACTTCCGCGCGGCGGACGATTTGCCGGATGGACAACGCCAAATCGACCGACTCAGTGCCCTCCTCGGAGGGCCGGCCCGCGTTCCCTTTTCGATCAACCCTCCGCGAGAGCTTTCTCCGCGGAACAGGCCAAAAAAGGCACAGCGGTTCGTGGCGCTCTCATCGATGCGGGCAGAATAGCCGCTCCGGCGAGGTTATGTTCACTCGCACGGTGCGGTCCGCTGCCTCGGACAGAGCGACGAGAAAGGTCACGGCGTCGCTGTTCTCGGGGGTGGGCTATGTCGTATGCACGGAGCGCGGGCGGGCAACTCCTCTCCATCTTCGACCAGACCGCTGACAGAAAGCTCGAGCGCTTCCTGCGCCAAGCGGCGCGCCTCATCGAGCATCGTCCTTGCGGTTACGCCGGGCCGGGAGCATGCGCATATGAAGGAAGGCTAGACCTCGACGATCTTGCCGTCTTCGCTAAGGTGCGTTGGGATCGACGCGCCGGCTAATCCGTTCATCGGCGGCTCAGGATCATGATGCAGTTCGTCATGCAGCCCGGCATGGTCTACCAATACCCGCTCTGGGGGGTCGCGCTCCTGTTGGTGGGCCTGGCGGCTCTCGGCGCAGTGCTCTTCGAATTGGCAGTCCACCAGTTCCTGTCGATCGAGTTCCGCCGCAGGCACAATGACGTCACAGCAGCGATATTCTCGGTCGTGGGAGTGACCTTCGCGGTGCTCCTGGCATTCGTCGCCATGCTCGCCTGGGACGGCTTCAACAAGGCAAAGGCCGCTGCCTATGCGGAGGCTGCAACCATTCTCGACTTCTACAATGCCTCGGTCGGATTGGCCGGTCCCGAGACTCTCCTAATGCGCGACGACATCATCGGTTATCTCGAGACGGTGGTGAGGGTCGAGTGGCCGGCGCAGGCCGAAGGCCAGATCGTCGACAGGGGTACGTCGTACCTGGAAAAGCTGAACAGGATAGCGATCGGTCTCAAACCCTCCGGTGTGGCCGACGGCAACCTGCACGCGCTGTTGCTGCAATCTCTGGCCCGGCTATGGGACGCAAGACAGCAGAGATTGCTGGCTGCCGAGACCACCATTCCCGCTGTCGTCTGGATCGTGACACTGGTCGGCGGGGGTCTCACGATTGCTTTTGGCTCGTTCCTCGGCGTTCCGAGCCTCGGCATGCATCTGGCCATGTCGGCGGCGCTGGCGATTTCCGGAGCGCTGGTGCTGATCCTGATCATCGCTCTCAGCAACCCGTTCCGCGGCGATTTTCGGGTGTCGACATTGCCGTTCGATCGGGTATTGGCGCAGATCGAGGCGTCGCCAGCCCGACCTTGAACGAGAGCTGGACCAAAGCCCGGGGCGGTCCGGGGAAATTCTTGTGGGTTCAGATTCGGTGGTACACCAGAGCCGTCATGGCCGGACTTGATTCTAAAGCATCGCACCGATCACCCGATCGGGCGGGCGGTGGCCATCGGTGAAAGTCTTGATGTTGATGATTACCTTCTCGCCCATTGCGATCCGCCCCTCGATCGTGGCCGAACCCATGTGTGGCAGCAGCACGACGTTGTCGAGCGTGCGCAGCCGCGAGTCGACGGCCGGCTCGTGCTCGAAGACGTCGAGACCGGCACCGCCGATGGCGCGGGCTTCGAGCAATCGAGCCAGTTCCTCTTCGTCGACTATTTCGCCGCGTGCCGTGTTGACGAGGATCGCGTGCGGCTGCAAGAGCCGCAACCGGCGCGCCGAAAGCAGGTGGAAAGTTGCCGGCGTATGCGGGCAATTAACCGATACGACGTCCATATGGGCTAGCATCTGGTCGAGGCTCTCCCACCACGTCGCTTCGAGCGCGCTCTCGATATCCTCCGGCACCGGGCGGCGGTTGTGATAGTGGACCGAAAGCCCAAAGCCCCTGGCACGGCGGGCGAGCGCCATGCCGATCCGGCCCATGCCGACGATCCCCAGCCGCTTGCCCCAGATCCGATGGCCGAGCATTGAAGTGGGGCCCCAGCCGGTCCATCCGCCACTGCGGATCAGCCTTTCCCCCTCGGCAAGCCGGCGCGAGACCGCAAGGATCAGCGCCATGGTCATGTCGGCGGTGTCCTCGGTCAGGACGCCGGGTGTGTTTGTCACGATGATGCCGCGTTGTTGCGCCGCCGCAACGTCGACGTGATCGACACCGGTTCCGAACGAGGCGATCAGCTTCAGCGCCGGTCCTGCGCAGGCCAACACTTCGGCATCGATTCGATCGGTAACGGTCGGTACCAAGACCTCGGCCCGCCCGACCGCGGCCACCAGCTCGGGTTTGCCGAAGGGCTTATCGTCGAGGTTGAGACGGCAAGCGAAAAGCTCCATCATCCGAGTCTCGATCGGATCCGGGAGCTTGCGGGTAACGATCACGAATGGCCGTTTCGACTGCATGGCGGCGATGTCCGCAGAAAGCGCGCTCTGCCATTAGCAAGCGGCGGGGCGCGATGTCCAGGCAAGTGGTGTGCCTCGCATTGTTGGCGGCCCTTCTCGTCGTTACCCGGTCCACTTCCGCGGCCGAGGGTGAGCCGGGAGAGAAGCTGCCGCGTTTTGCCAGTCTGCGCTCGGACCAGGTGAACCTGCGGGTCGGCCCTGGCGAGAGCTACCCGATCCAATGGGTGCTGACCCGCAAGGAAATGCCGGTCGAGATCATCAAGGAATTCGAGCACTGGCGGATGATCCGCGACTGGCAAGGCGTTGAAGGCTGGGTGCACGAGCGAATGATCTGGGGCAAGCGCGATGTCGCTGTCAAGGGCGGGGTCCGCACACTGCACCGGCTGCCTGATTTGGCGTCGGTCGTCGTCGCCCGGGCAGAACCCGGCGTCTTCGCACATTTGATCGAATGCCGCGGTGACTGGTGCCGCATCGAAGCCGCCGACATTACCGGATGGCTACAGCGCAGCGAGATCTGGGGCGTCTATCCCGATGAAATCGTGCGATAGTCACAGGCCACTGCCGCGCGCTTTTGCTGCGCCTCGGGCCAGAGAAGGTCGCGCAGGATCGTGACTCGCTCTCCGGCGCCGCGGTAGATCTGACGCGCTGGTCATCGACCGTCGTGAAGAATGGCTATAGTGGCAAGCGCGACCAGTGGAGGCACAGCCATGAGGGCCAATATCACGAGCCGGCTTGGATGCCCAGGCTGGCCCGCGCCCGAATCAATCTCATGATAGACATTATTGGGCTTTCCGCCGCGGGATCTCAAGGGTGGCAGGAGATTCGCCGACCTGGGCGGGATGAGCTAAACCATTCCGACTCGTGCGTCCCATCCGCCACGACACCTAGCAGGCTTCTCCCTGATCCGTTAAGCTTTGGCCCGCGATGGGCTTTCCGGAGACTAGGCCATCGCGAATGACATCGGTTCGAGTCGATTAAAGCGGAGGAAACTGGGCAATGCGTTGGGTACGATACGAGACGAATGGTCATCCGGCCTACGGGATCGTCGAGGGCGACACGGTCACCGAGGTGAAGGGCGATCCGTTCGCCGGTTACGAAAGGACAGCGATCAGGCGGTCGCTCGCGTCGGTCAAGTTGCTGGTTCCGGTCGAACCCCGCACGTTCTATTGCGCCGGGCTAAATTATGCAGAGCACGTCATCGAGGCGGCAAGAAAACGCGGTCAGGAACCGAAGCTTCCGCAAGCCGCTGACATCGGCTATCGCGCCAACAACGCGCTGATCGCACATGGCGAGGCAATCGTCATACCGGCGGACGCGACCGAGCGCGTCCAGTACGAAGGCGAGCTCGTCGCAGTCATCGGCCGCAAGGCAAAGCATCTGTCAGAGACCGACGCGCTGTCATGCGTTCTCGGCTGGACGATCGGCAACGACATGAGCGAACGCACCTGGCAGGCCAACGACCGGACCTTGTGGCGCGCCAAGAACGCCGACACCTTTAAACCGATGGGACCGTGGATCGAGACCGATTTTGATCTCGACGCGGCGCAAACGATCGTGCGTGTGAACGGGTCGGAAAAAATCCGGTTCAAGACCAACAACATGATTTTTGGACCCGCCACTTTCATTAGCCGGATGTCGCAATACCTGACCCTCTACCCTGGCGATGTCGTGTGGATGGGCACTGAAGGCGCGCCGGAAAACCTCCAGCACAGCGACACGGTCGAGATCGAGATCACTGGGATCGGCACCCTGAGCAACCCGGTGGTGCGGGAAGGCCGGTAGCGGGTCTGACGCGAGACCGCGCCGGCCCTTACCCTCTCGGCCCGGCGCGCCGCAAAATCCGCACAATCGAGGCCCCGCCAGAGGGGCGCGGACGTTGAACGCTGTTCTGGACTTACACTTGCGCGGGACCTCGGGTCACCTTTGGTGCGGATCATTCGGCACCGCATTCCGCAGCCGGCGCGACATGCCGCACCAGACGAAGGTGGTTGCGCCCGCCCTCGCGTCGGTAGCGAGCCTGATCGACGAGAGAGCGCACAATGTGGAGACCGAGCCCGCCGATGGGGCGCTCTGCTCCCGCCGCGTCTAAATCCGGCGCGCCGAAAGCGAGCGGATCAAAAGGGGGCCCATCGTCGACAAAACTTATCCGGAGGCGGCCCGTCCTCCAGCCGAGCGCTATGCTGATATTTCCACCGGCCGAATGCGGCCTATGACCATGCGTTACGGCGTTGGTGAAGAGTTCGTCGAGGATCACCAAAAGGCGTGACCGCTCATCATCCGGCAGACCGCATTCATGCGCGAATGCGTCGGCGAAGGCTTGAAGCGGAGCGAGCTCCGCATGCTCAGCACGCAGCGAGATCGACGCTCTCATCGCCGATGGTAGCTCATCTGGTTGCCAACAGCCTGTCGAAGTCGTGTATTGAGGTGACCGTGATCAACCGGGGAGGAAGAAATTGGGCTTGGCGCTGTGGTTGGCCGCGGGACTGTTGATCGCGACGGCGAGCGCGGCGGGGGCGGCCGACCCTCCCCCGATCGCCCAGATCAAGAAAGTGACCGGGCAGGCGGCCGTCCTGCGCTCTGGCGAGCGTCGGCCGGCGAATGTCGGGGACATGCTGCTCGTCAAGGATGTCATCGAAACGGGTCCGGACGGCGCGATCGGCATTACCTTCATCGATAACACGGT
>DATEQL010000265.1:0-12595 GCA_035272665.1 Allostellaceae bacterium | reverse complement strand
GAAATGGAGCTGTGGCTCGTTGACATTCCCGGTAGAGCCGACTTTCGCGATCACCTGGCCGCGCCCGACCCGGTCGCCACGCTTGACCATCATCAGATCGCAATGCGCATAGGCCGAGATCCACCCATTCGAGTGTTTGATAAGAATGAGGTTGCCGTATCCGCGCAGCTCGTTGCCGACGTATGCCACAACACCCGCATCGGTCGCTTCGACCGCCGCGCCGCGCGGGGCGGCGATATTGATGCCGTCATTGTGTGTTCCGTCCGGACCCGAGCCGTAGCCCCCGAGGACATGGCCGCGCACCGGCCAGACAAAAGTAACGTTGTTCTGCACCGGAGCCGGCGGCGCAGCAGCCGCCGGCGGCGCCTCCGGTATTGCGGGCGGCGCTGCAGCGGGCTTTGCATCGGGACGGGGCAATTCGCCGGCCGGTGACGGTGTTGACGTTGTCGGGTTCGGCGGTGCTGTGGCAGCAAGAGATGGCTGCCCGGCTGGAGTTGGGGATGCGCGCTCGATCGGGTTCGCCTCGGGCTGATTGGCTCCCGACATGGCTGCGGGTTGCGCCGGAGGCATCGCCCCGAGTGATACCGCTGCGACCGACACGGCGGGCTGGTCGGCCTGGGGGATGATCAGAGTGCGGCCGATCTCGATACGATAGGGCGGCAGCAGGTAATTCGCCTCGGCTATAGTCCGCATCGGAACATGATAGGCATGGGCAATCCCGGACAGTGTCTGGCCGGGCCGTACCACGACTCGTTCTGGCTCGGCCGTGGCCGTCGCTTCGCCGCTGACCACCGGAGCAGGCCCGTCGATCCGCTGGCCGCAAGCCGCGACCAGCAAAGCAAACGCGACAGCCCACGCCGTGGCACCGCCGCCGACCCCTCTCTCACTGAACTTCCTCATTTCCCCCGTGCACGCCCCCCAACGCGCAAGAAACTCTGTACTTGGTACGCTAAGCCGGAATCATGTCAAGCTTCACTCCCGCCGCGGCGCGGCAACCCGGCGACGAGCGGCACGAACCGCACAAGACCGAGATTTTCGGTCGAAAACCCGTCATCGTTGCGGCGGATACGGAGAAGCTGCTGATCACGGTGATCCTCGCCCACCGGCGCCACCAGAATCCCGCCCGGTGCAAGCCCGTCTACAAGGGTCGCCGGGACCTCCGCCGCGGCGGCCGTGACGATCACTCGATCATAAGGCGCCTGCTCGGGCCATCCCTTCGTCCCGTCCCCGAAGCGACAAATGATATTGCGTAAGCGCAGTTCGCCGAATCGGCGCTCGGCATCACGCAGCAGCTCGCGATGCCTCTCGATCGAGAAGACCCGGCGGCAGAGCCGTGCCAGGACCGCGGTCTGATACCCCGAACCGGTGCCGATCTCGAGAGCATTGTTCCGATCGCCGAGTTCGAGCTTCTCGGTCATCAGCGCCACCACATAAGGCTGACTGACCGTTTGACCTTGGCCAATCGGCAAGGCCATGTTTTCGTACGCTTGATCCTCGAAAGCCGGCGGCACGAACTTCTCCCGCGGTGTCCTCTCGATCGCCCCGAGCACCCGCGCGTCGCCGATCCCGGCGCGGCGCAGCTCCATCAGCAGCCGCAGCTTCCTTTGCACCGGACCCGGCTTGCCAAAACCTGCTCCGCCTGGGGTCACTCGAAGACCGTCTTGCGGGCCTTGCGGCGCCGGGTGTCAGCCATCGGGCTCGATGACCTCCTGCCCCCCCATGTAAGGCTGCAACGCGGCCGGCAGCGCCACGGTGCCGTTATGTCGCTGGAAGCTCTCGAGGATGGCAATCAAGGTCCGGCCGATCGCGAGACCGGAGCCGTTGAGGGTGTGCACAGGCGACGTGCCCTTACCTCCGGCCGGGCGAAAGCGCGCCTTCATCCGCTGTGCCTGGAAGGCACCACAGTTCGAGCAGCTGGAGATCTCGCGATAGGTCCCCTGCCCCGGCAACCAGACCTCGATATCGTAGGTCTTGTGCGCCGCAAACCCCATGTCGCCGGTCGACAGCACGACGACGCGATAGGCGAGGCCGAGCCGCTTCAGCACCTCTTCGGCGCAAGCGGTCATGCGCTCGTGTTCGGCCACGGACTCCTCCGGGCGAGTGATCGAGACGAGCTCGACCTTCTCGAACTGGTGCTGGCGGATCATGCCGCGGGTATCCTTGCCCGCCGCGCCCGCCTCCGAGCGAAAGCACGGCGTCCAGGCGGTGTAGCGCAGCGGCAGCGCGCTTTCGTTGAGGACTTCGCCGGCGACGAGGTTGGTCAGCGGCACTTCGGCGGTCGGGATCAGCCAGTAACCATCGGTGGTGCGGAACAGATCCTCGGAGAACTTTGGCAGCTGGCTAGTCCCGAACACGGCCTCATCGCGGACCAGCAGCGGCGGGGAAACCTCGGTATATCCGAATTCGGTCGTGTGAAGATCGAGCATGAACTGGCCGAGCGCCCGCTCGAGCCGGGCGAGCGCGCCCCGCAACACGACAAAACGTGACCCGGACAACTTGCCGGCACGCGCGAAATCCATCAGGCCGAGCCGTTCGCCGATCGCCTCATGCGCCAACGGCTCGAAGTCGAAGCGAGGCGGCTCGCCGTGATGACGCAGCACCCGATTCGCGGTCTCGTCGGGACCGTCCGGTACGTCCTCGGCCGGGAGGTTCGGCAACGCGGCCAGGATCACGTCGATTTCCGCACGCAGCTCAGTGGCCTCGGCTCCCGCCTGTCGGGCGTCCTCGGCGGCTTTCCTTGCCTCAGCCTGCAACAGCGACTGCGCCCCGAGCGGGCCGACCTCGACGTTCGCGCCGATCGCCGACCCTCGCCCGTCCTTGGCGGCTCCGATCTCCCGGGCGATGCGGTTGCGCCGGGCCTGGGCTTCCTGCGCGCGGGTCTCGGCGGCGCGCCACGAGCGGTCGAGCGCGAAGATTTCTTCGGAGCGCGTCGGTAAACCACGCCGGGTGAGGCCGCGGTCGAATTCCTCGGGGTGTTCCCGGACCCATCTGAGATCGTGCATCAGCTCCCGTCGTGCCCGGGCCTGTCCCGGGCATCTCCTGGATCGCCGGGTCAAGCCCGGCGATGACGAAACAATACGCGGATATAAAGAGCCTGCGCCGGCGCGTCCACCGGACGGCAACGTCAGGCGCCGGGGGCGGGCTTCGCCTTGCCGGCGAGCTCGGCCTCCTCTTCCGCCTCGCGCCGGGCGCGCGCCTTCTCGACCATGCGGCAGGAGATGATCGAGGCCTCGAACAGAATGATCAGCGGCACCGCGAGGCTGGTCTGGCTGATGATGTCGGGCGGTGTCAGCACTGCCGCCACGACAAACATGATGACGATCGCGTAGCGGCGCTTCGAGGCGAGGCCGGCGGAGGTGACGAGCCCGACGCGCGCCATCAAAGTCAACAGCACCGGCATCTGAAAGGCGATGCCAAAGCCCAACAGCAGGGTCATAACCAGCGACAGGTACTCATTGACCTTCGCCTCGAGGACGATCGGCAGCCCGCCGTCTAGGCCCGCCGGCGTCTCAAAGCTGACGAAGAAGCGCCAGGCGACCGGGATCACCACGAAATAGGCGAGCGCGCCACCCATCGCGAATAGCACCGGGGTAGCGAACAAGTAAGGGTAGAAAGCCCGCCTTTCTTTCTTATAGAGGCCAGGTGCGACGAATTTCCAGATCTGGTTAGCCACGACCGGGAAGGCGAGGCAAAGACCCGCCCACAGGGACACCTTCACATACGTGAAGAACGCCTCGGTCAAGCCGGTGTAAATTAGATGTCGGCCGGTCTGTCCTTCGAAGATGACGGCAAGCGGGTGCACCAGGAAGCCGTAAATGCGCTCCTTGAACTGATAGCAGACCAGGAAGCCGACCATGATCGCCCCGATCGACCACATCAGTCGGTTGCGCAGCTCGATCAGGTGATCGAGGAGCGGCATCCTGCCCTCTTCGAGTTCGGCCTCCCTGTCGTCGTCCACCACGAACCCCTAGGGTTTCGACGGCGTGATATCGTGACCGACAGCGTCCGGCGGCGCGATCGCCGGAGCTGCGGGATTCGTCGTCACGAGCTCGGTTGCTCCGGTTGCGGCCTGCACACCGCTATCCGCCGCGGGCTCTGAAAAATTCGGCAGCTCCGGTGGCTTCAAACTTTCGGCGAGGGTCCCGGTCGGATCAACGACCTGCCGAAACTCCTTGTCGAGGTCGATCTCGCTCGCCTTTTTGAGCTCCTGGCGCACTTCATCGAGCTCGGCCTCGCGGACCATCTGTTCGACGCTGCTCTGGAACTCGCGCGACAGAGTGCGTGCTTTGCGCACCCAGAACCCGGCGACACGCAATGCCTTCGGAAGATCCTTCGGCCCGATGAAGACGAGCGCGACGATCCCGATCAGCATCAACTCCGACCAGCCGAAGTCAAGCAGCATCGCAATGGTGCCTCAAGCCCCTCGCGTCGATACGGACAGCGTCCGCAAAGCGCATGATGATGTCAGATGCCGCTCATATGGGCAAACCTCGGTTGCCACGCCAGCTGACCGAGACTCCCTCGGCCATGGCGGCGAAAACTGTTGCTGGCCCACAGGGTCGTGATGATCTCGTCTACCGTGCAATCGCGGATCTTAACATATTCGCCCACCATGGCTCCCGGCCGCAAAGCCCGCCTTCGGTCACCCGCGACTTCGTAGACCTTCCTTTCCGCCGACGACAGCGGAAAAACGCATTTCAGCGGCCGAAAATCGCCTCTCTGGTATCCAAAAATTGGTTGATACCAAGACCTTGGGTCCGATTTGGCCCAGTCGTCCGACAGCGGAATTCCGGGCGGTTTTCGGCTGCCGGAACGGGGTCGGCAGCGGATCGGCAGCGGAACTCGACCGCACGCCTCTGCCTTGCTGAAATCGGCATCTACGTTAGGCCGGATATTAATCAAATAGCATTATTACGATATGAAGTAAACAGTCTAGGGACCGGTGGGCTGCAGGTTCTCGGCGGGAGAACAGATCTACGTAATCTCGTCCAGCTGCTCCCTGCCGACCACCGCGGGGGCGAGATCGAGAAGGCCGGCGGCACGCAATTCGTCGACACCCGGCAGCTCGTTCAGGGTGTCCAGGCCAAAATGCGCCAGGAAGCCCGGCGTCGTCACCCACAGGAGCGGTCGGCCGGGACCCGCGCGCCGGCCCTTGGGGCGCACCCAGCCGGCTTCCATCAGGCTGTCGACGGTACCTTTTCCGAGTGCGACCCCGCGGATCTCCTCGATCTCGGCGCGGGTCACCGGCTGATGGTAGGCAATGACGGCGAGCGTTTCGACCGCCGCGCGCGACAGCTTTCGGGTTACCGGCCGCTCGGTGCGCAGTCTGGCGGCAAGATCGGGTGCCGTGCGAAACGCCCAGCCACCGGCCAACTGGACAAGGTTGACGCCCCGCCCGGCGTAGCCCTCGGCGAGCTCCCGCAGCAGCCCACGGACATCAGCCGCCTCGCCGAGGTGCTGTGCCAAAGCCGCGTCGTCGAGCGGCCCGGCGGACGCGAACAGCAGCGCCTCGACCAGCCGCAACTGCTGCGCGCGCTCACTCACGCCGGCGTACTAATCTCCGACCAAAGCGGGGCTGCGCAGATAGATCGGACCGAACACCCGATCCTGGCGCAGCTCGATGCGGCCGCCGCGCGCGAGTTCGAGCGTCGCGGCGAAGGTCGCCGCAAGGGCCGATCGGCGGAACACCTCTCCGCGCACCTCTTCCGGCAAAAAGCTCCTGAGCTCGCGCCAATCGGGCACCCGGCCGACAAAGCGCGCCAGGCGCTTCAATGCATCATCCATCGAATGGAAGGCGGAGGGCTCGATCGTCAGGACGGTTACCGTGCCGCGGCGACGGCTCTCGCCGTAGGCTCGCAGCAGCTCGTAGAGGCTCAGCTCGTAGACCGGAACCCGGACAACCGCTTGCCCTTCGGGCGCCCCGCGCAGGAAAACGTCGTAGCCCAGCCGCGGTCGGGCCATCAGGCGCCCGCCGGCGGTTTGCATCGCCTCCAGCAATCTCAGCCGGTGCTCCAGCACGGCGGCGAGCTCGGCCGCGCTCGGCTCGTCGTCATCCGGAGGCTGCGGCAACAAAAGGCGCGACTTCAGGTAGGCGAGCCAAGCCGCCATCACCAGGTAGTCGGCGGCGATCTCGAGCCGAAGCCGGCGTTGCCGGGCAATGAAAGCGAGATACTGATCGGCAAGCGCCAGGATCGAGATCTTGCCCAGATCGACCTTCTGCTCGCGGGCCAGCGCGAGCAAGAGATCGATCGGTCCCTCATACCCGTCGAGGTCGAGGACGAGCTGCTGGGGCCCATCGACGAGATCCGGTTTCATCCGCTCTGCCCGGTGATCGCTAGTACAAAGCGGATCAGCGCCTCGGTAGGCCTGCCGATTAACCATCCGAGAATATTGAGATTGTGTCCCGTCTGCTCGCCGACATAGGGCAGCACGAACAGAAACAACAGTAAGATCAGCATGCCGTAGCGCTCGAGCCGCGCGAGGGGGAGGGCGAGCGCGTCGGGCAGCAGCCCAACCGCCACCCTTCCGCCGTCCAGGGGCGGCAATGGCAACATATTGAAGACGCAGAGCACCGCATTGATCTGAATCGAATGAACCAGATTCGCCGCCAGCCACTCTGCGGGGCTCGCGGGCACCAAATCCACCCCGTAGAATAATAGCGACGAGACCACCGCGAGCAGCACGTTGGTGGCCGGGCCGGCGAGGGCGACCCACACCATGTCGCGCCGCGGCTTGTCGAGCCGCCGGAAATTCACCGGCACCGGCTTGGCGTAGCCGAACAGGAAGGGCGAGCGCATCAGAATCAGCAGGGCGGGCAGGAGGATCGTACCGAACCGGTCGATGTGCTTGAGCGGATTGAAGGTGACCCGCCCCGCCTGCCACGCGGTGTCGTCACCGAAGTGGTAGGCGACAAATCCGTGCGCCGCTTCGTGGAAGGTCACCGCGAAGACGACCGGGAGCACCCAGGTGCTCGCCTGGTAGATGGCCGCCGCCAAGCCGCCCACGGGGTTCACCGCTCGGAAAGCTCCGAAATACTTTTGCCCGCCAACAGCGAATCGAACCGCGCCTCGGCTTCGGGCCGATCGAAGCTCCCGGATTCAGAGCTGCACCGTAACGCCTCCGCTCGCGCCATACGAGCCGTCGTGTGGGCCGAAATCGGCCCGATCGCCGCGACAATCGCTTCCATTTCGCGGCGCTCGCCGTTGCAATGGAGGACAAGGTCGCAACCGGCCGCGAGCGCGCGCTTTGCCCTTTCGCCAATTTCTCCGCCGAGCGCCCGCATCGACAGATCGTCGGAAACGAGCACGCCGTCAAAGCCGATCTCGCCGCGGATTACCTCTGAAATCAGGCGGCGCGACAATGTTGCGGGCGCTGTCGGGTCGATAGCCATGTAGACGATATGGGCGGTCATTGCCCAGGGCATAACCGCCAGCGCGCGAAACGGCACAAAATCGGAACGCGACAGTTCGTCGTCGCCGGTCGCGACCACCGGACAAGCGTGATGGCTGTCGATCACCGCACGCCCATGGCCGGGGATGTGTTTAATGACGGGCAGTACACCGCTCTCGAGCAGCCCCTCGCAAACCGCCCGGGCGAGCCGCGTGACGCGCTCCGGCTCGGCTCCATAAGCCCGATCGCCGATCACCGGGTCGGCCTCGGGGACCGGAAGATCGAGCACCGGCAGGCAATCGACGGTAATGCCGAGAGCTCGAAGATCGTCGGCAATCAGCAGCGCGCCGATCCGGGCCGCCGCCTCGGCCCACAGGTCCGGCAGCGATGCGAGGCGGGCGGCTGACGGATAGGTCCGCCAATGCGGCGGCCTCAGCCGAGCCACTCGCCCGCCCTCCTGGTCGATCAGGATCGGAGCGTCGCTGCGCCCGATCGCGCCGCGCAACGAGGCGACCAGATCACGGACCTGGTCGGGAGAGCGGCAGTTGCGCCGGAACAGGATAAAACCGACCGGATCGGCAGCGCCGAAGAAGCATCGTTCGTCCTCGGCCAGCTGCTCTCCGGCGCAACCGAGAACGACCGCGCGCGGTGCCTTGCTAGCCGCGGTAGTCGTCTTATCGGGCAATGATGCACCCGATGTTGCGCTGCCTCAGCTCCCCGCAGATCCGCTCGGCCGTAGCCCGGTTCGCGACCGGTCCCGTCTCAATCCGATAGTAGATCCCCTTGTCGCCGAGATCCGCGCGAATCGGCGTCGCCAACAGATCCCCGAGCAGGTCGGCGTTCTTTCGCCTGATTCGCTCCCATTCCTGACGCGCGGCATCCTCGCTGCGCACCGAGCCGAGCTGCAGCCGGATTCCGCCGGCCTTCGCCGCAGATTGGGCGGCAGCCGGTTTAGGCATCGCCGAGGCTGTCTGCACGCCCCTGCCCGGTGGCGGGGCGGCCTGTTCCTGCGGCTGGGTCGCCGGGGTAGCCGCCGGGGGGTTCACCGGCGGGCCCGCTGCCGTCGACGGCGCGGCTGCTGCAGGCGGCGGCGCCTCGGCTTGCGCCGGCGGCGACGGTGGTGCCGGGCGGGGCATCGGCTTCTCCGAAGGCGGCAGCAGGTGCTCGACGACGGTCCGGGGCTGGGTATAGATAAGCTTGTCCCGGTCAGGGATCTCCATCCCGCCGGGCCGGTCCGGCTTCACTTTCGTCGGCCGCTCATCGGCGCGGATCAATGGGACGTCGCCGCTCGCGGCGGCATCGCCGCCGGCATGCCGCGTTTCCTGGACATAGGCAAACCACAGACCACCGCCGAACAGCCCCATCACAACCAGAACGAGCACCTTCGAAAACATCCGGCGTGGTCGCAATTCGTGTTGTTCATCGCCCGGATCGACGAAAAGCTCGGCCCGCTGATCGGGATCAACCGGTCCGAGATGATAGGACATGACTACATCTCCTGCACCGGCTCGACGCCGATGACCGCGAGACCGGAGGCGATGACGGCGGCAACCCCGCGGACCAGAGCAAGGCGCGCACGGGTCAGCGCCGGGTCGCCAGCGACAATAAAGCGCAGTGTCGCCTCGTCTTTGCCTTTGTTCCAGAGCATGTGGAACTGCGCGGCCACGTCTTGCAAGAAAAACGCGATACGGTGAGGCTCATGCGCCTCGGCCGCGCCCTCGACCAGCCGCGGCCAGCCCGCGAGCTGACGGATCAGCATGAGCTCAGCCGAGTCGCAGAGTCGTTCGAGGGGCGCTCGGGCCAGCGCCGTATCGGAAAGGTCGAGCTCGGGAAATTCCTCGGCCGCGTGTCGCATCACCGAGGCGGCGCGGGCATGGGCATATTGCACGTAGAAGACCGGGTTGTCCTTTGATTGCTCGGTCACCTTGGCAAAGTCGAATTCCAAGGTCTGATCGTTTCGGCGCGTCAGCATGATGAAGCGGAAGACATCCTTGCCGACTTCGTCGACGACCTCACGCAAGGTGACGAAGGTGCCGGCCCGCTTCGACATGCGCACCAGCACGCCCTTGTCGAAAAGATGGACGAGTTGACAGAGCTTGACGTCGAGGTTCGCGGCACCATCGGTCACCGCCCGGACTGCGGCCTGCAGGCGCTTGACGTAGCCGCCGTGATCGGCACCCCAGACGTCGATCAAATTCGTAAAACCCCGGCGGAACTTGTCGCGGTGGTAGGCGATGTCGGCCGCGAGATAGGTCCATGTGCCGTCCGACTTCTTGATCGGCCGGTCGATGTCGTCGCCGAATCGGGTGGCGCGGAACAATGTCAGGGGCCGCGGCTCCCAATCATCGGGCGGCGGCTTGCCCTTGGGCGGCTCCAACATGCCGGTGTAAATCAGCCCGCGCTGTTCCAATTCGGCGAGACACTCGTCGACCGCCCCTTTTTCGACCAGCTCGCGCTCCGAGACGAACAAATCGTGGCGCACATTGAGGGCCGTGAGATCCGCCCGGATCAGCGCCATCATCTGCTCGACGGCGAACTCTCGAATTGGCTGGAGCCATTCCGCCTCGGGCCGACCGAGCCATTTCTGTCCGTCCCGCTCGGCCAGCGCACAGCCGGTTTCGACGAGATAATCGCCCGGATAGAACCCTTCCGGGATCGGGCCGACCGCCTCACCCAGCGCTTCGCGGTAGCGCAAATGCGTCGACCGCGCGAGATTATCTACCTGAGCGCCGGAGTCGTTGATGTAGTACTCGCGCTGCACCCGGAACCCAGCCTTGGCGAGCAATGACGCGAGTGCATCGCCGACCACCGCGCCGCGGCCGTGGGCCACATGCATCGGCCCGGTGGGGTTGGTCGAAACGAATTCGACATTGACGCGGCCGCCGTCGCCGACCCGTGAATCGCCAAACGCGGTGCCGGTGCGCAGGATGGCGCGCAGCTGGGCGTACCAGACCTCGGGCGCAAGCTTGATGTTGAGAAAACCCGGCTGCGCCGCGGCGATGCTAAATCCGGAGCCGCGGTAATCGCCGGTCGTCAACTCGCGTCCGGCAAGCGCGGCGGCGATCCGCTCGGCGAGCGCCATCGGATTCTCTTTGAGGACTCTGGCCAGCACCATAGCCGCGTTGGTCGCGAGATCGCCGTGCGCCGGATCGCGCGGCGGCTCGACCGTGAGCCGGTCGAAATCGAGCCTCGGAGGCAACTCGCCCCGCGTCACCATATCGCCGAGCGCAGTCAGCACCACACGACGAAGGTCGCTGAAGATATTGGTCATGTCGGGGCGTAGGTATCGAACAACCGATGATGCTCGTCGAGGGCAAAGCGGTCGGTCATCCCGGCGAGATAGTCGGCCGCGACGCGCGCGGTTTGCGGATCGTCGGGACCGGCGGCGAGTTGGCGCCACTCGCTCGGCAGGCATTGCGGCTCCGCGAGGTAGAGCGTGAACAGCTCGTGGACCACGCGGTGCGCCTTCGAGCTCATCCGGTTCACGCGATAGTGCCGGTACATCCGCTCGAGCAGGAAATCCTTGAGTGCCCGGTCGTTGCATCGCATCTCGGCGGAGAAGGCGACGACGGGCGCGCCAAGCGCTCGGACCTCGTCGGCCGACGTCACCCCGCTCGCGGCGAGCCGCGAACGGGTCTCGACGATCAAATCGCCGACCATTCGATCGATCAGCCGGCGGATCGCTTCGTGGATCAGGCGCGGTTCCTCGAGCCCCGGATATCGCGAAGCGACCCACTGGAAGACCGGCCCGACCAGCGGCACATCGCCGAGGTCGGCGACAGGGAACAGCCCGGCGCGCAAGCCGTCGTCGATGTCGTGGTTGTTGTAGGCGATGTCGTCGGCAAGGGCTGCGACCTGCGCCTCGGCGCCCGGGAACGTGTCGAGGGCGAGAGGGTGGCAGCGGTCGTATTCGGCGATCGTCGGGGGCACCGGTCGGTCGATGCCCGCGCCCCGCAACGGGCCGTTGTGCTTGACGGTGCCCTCGAGCGATTCCCAAGTCAGGTTGAGCCCATCGAACTCGGCATAACGGCGCTCGAGCCGGGTGAGGATCCGCAAGGTCTGTTCGTTGTGCGAAAACCCGCCGAAGCGGGCCATCTCGGCGTTGAGCGCCTCCTCCCCGGCATGGCCGAACGGGGTGTGCCCGAGGTCATGGGCGAGTGCCAAGGTTTCGGCGAGATCCTCGTCGAGGCCCAGCGCGCGGCTGATCGTGCGGGCGATCTGCGCCACCTCGAGACTGTGCGTCAGCCGCGTGCGGTAATGATCGCCCTCGTGATAGACGAAGACCTGAGTCTTGTGGGTCAGCCGGCGAAAAGCGGTCGAGTGGATGATGCGGTCGCGGTCGCGCTGAAACGGCGACCGCATCGAATGCTCGGGCTCCAGATGGAGCCTCCCGCGGGTCTCCTCCGGCTTCGACGCATAGGACGCCAGCGGTCGGACCATCGACAGACCCTACGCCGCGCCGGCTGCGGCGTCCATGCTCGGATGCAAAGCCCAGGGGAATGCCCGGGCACCCGAGAGGCCGGCACTCGGCTCACGGCCAACGACAGAGCCACTCGATTCGACTTGACCTCGGCCAAAAGCGGGGAATATCATTAGCTAAGTTGGGACCAATACAATGACCGAAATCGTAAACATGCATCAGGCGAAGAGTTCCCTTTCGCGACTTGTCGAGCGGGCACTTGCCGGTGAAGAGATCTTGATCGCCCGTAATGGCGAGCCAGCGGTCAAGCTCGTGCCGGTGCCTAAGGAACCCAAACCGCGCGTACCGGGGCGATACAAGGGCAAGATCTGGATCTCTCCCGATTGTTTCGATCCGATGAGCGAAGAAGAGCTGGAACCTGTGGGAAAAATGGGATCACTAGGTGCGGCTTCTAATCGACAGCCATGCCTTTCTATGGTGGTCGGAGGCATCGCCGCACCTCAGCCTCGCGGCCCGTGACGCGATCTCTGATCCGAAAAATGAGGTGCTGATCGCGTCGCCGCGCTCTGGGAACTCACGAGCAAGGCATCGTCCGGAAAGCTGAATTTACCGGCAGACCTCGAGACGATGGTGGCGAGCCAGCAATTTTCCCTTCTCTCAATCACATTCCTGCATCTGCGCCACCTCGGAATATTGCCGCGCCGTCACAGAGACCCGTTCGATCGGATGATGATCGCGCAGGCGCTCGCCGAGGGCATCCCGATCGCCACTAGCGACCGGGTTTTC
>DATEQL010000264.1:0-2119 GCA_035272665.1 Allostellaceae bacterium | reverse complement strand
GTCGAGGATCTCGCGGAAGCGGTCGCGGCTCTCCGCGTAGGACACCCCATAGGCTTCATAGGTCTGCGCCACCCCGCTGCGGCCGACCCCGAAGATCAGCCGGCCGTGGCTCAATTGATCGACCGTGGCCGCCTCCTCGGCCAAGCGCAGCGGGTGGCAGAGCGGCAGGACCTGAACGGCGATGCCGATCTTGATGCGGCGGGTGCGCGCCGCAATCGCGCTGGCGATGCTGAGCGGCGCCGACAACACCGAGCGCCGAGGCTCGAAATGGAGCTCGGCCAGCCACATCACATCGAGCCCCAACGCCTCGGCCGCGTCGACTTGTGCCAGCGCCTCATCAAAGGCCTCGGCCTCGGTGCGACCCGGGAGCGACGGAAACTCGTGGAACATGCCGAATTCCATCGCTGCATCTCCTGCCGTAGACATTGCGGCAACCTAGCCGTGTTCGATGGGCGTAGCCAAGCCCGATAAAACACCGCGCGGTACCCGTCGGTCCCACCGGCGAAGCCCGCCGGAATCCAACCAATCTTCGCAGCTGAATAATCGCTCCGAAATTACACCGTCATGCCCGGGCTTGTTCCGGGACCAAAATCGGCGCGCTTTGGACCGTCAACGCTGCTAGATGCCGATTGGAAGACGGCGATTCCGTCGCGTCGCGGCGTGCAGGATGTACCGTAGTTTTCCTGCGAGTTGGGCCCGTCGGAACGGCTTCTTCAGCATTTCGCCCGCGGTCCTTTGCCTAACCCGGCCCCGTTCGGCATAACCGGTCACGAACAATAGCGGCACGTCCGGTATGAGCACCCGGGCCCTGGCAGCAAACTCCTCGCCGTGCATGTTGGGCATCGCCAAATCGACGATCAACAGGTGGAACTTTCGGTCGTGCGCCAGAAGGTTAAGCGCATCTTGGCCGCCAGCTGCCTCGATCGCATCGTGACCGAGGGTTCGCAGCATGATCCCGGTGATGGCGCGAACAGCGCTGTCGTCGTCGACCACTAGTATGCGAGAGGGCGGCCCGGCGTCGCATTGGCCTTGGCCGCCTTCCTGCTCGGCGCCCTCTGACCGATACGGGGCGCGCGGCAGATAAATCCGAACCGTGGTCCCGTTGCCGATCTCGCTGTCGATTGTCAAGGTCCCGCCGGACTGCTTGGCAAAGCCGTAAACCATGCTCAGTCCGAGGCCAGTACCCTTGTTTATTTCCTTGGTCGTAAAGAAGGGCTCAAAGGCGCGACTGCGCACCTCCTCGCTCATCCCGGTTCCCGTATCGGCTACCGAAATCCTTACGTAGTCGCCAGGATCAAGAGGCAGGATACTGCGGCCAGATCCGCGACCGATATTCTTGGTTGCAATGGTCAATTTTCCCCCTGCCAACATGGCGTCTCGCGCATTGAGCGCGAGATTGAGAATGGCCAGTTCCAGCTGGCCCGGCTCAGTCATCGCCCACCAGGCGTTCCTGTCGAGAACCGTCTCGATCTCGATCGTCGGCCCGATCGTGCGGGGCAGCATCTCGCATGCTTCGGAAACGACCTGGTTGACATCGACCGGCTCAGTCAAGAGCTCGTGACGCCGCGAGAAGGCGAGAAGCTGATTTGTCAGCTGCGCGCCGCGCTCGGCGGCGCGCATTGCATTCTCCAAATACCTAAGAACGCTCTCTTCTTCGATATGGAACTGGGCCAATTCGAGGTACGGGATAATCGTCGCGAGGAGATTGTTAAAGTCATGAGCCACTCCGTTGGTGAGCTGACCAACCGCCTCCATCTTCTGCGACTGTCGAAGCTGCTCCTCGACGGCGCGGCGCTCCGTCATATCGCGCGTGACCTTGGCGAACCCGATCAAGGCGCCGGTATCGTCGTGCACGGCATCGATGACTACGTTTGCCCAGAACCGGGTACCATCCTTGCGGATGCGCCAACCCTCCGCCTCAAATCTTCCATCCCGAGCGGCGGTCATCAAAGCGCGCCGCGGCAACCCGTCTTCCCGATCTTTGGGGCTGTAAAACATGGAGAAATGCCGACCAATAATTTCCTCCGCCCGGTAGCCCTTGATACGCTCGGCGCCGGCATTCCAGTTGGTGATAAGGCCTTCCGTATCCAGCATGAAAATGGCGTAATCCGTCACGCCG
>DATEQL010000263.1:0-7490 GCA_035272665.1 Allostellaceae bacterium | reverse complement strand
AGTGCCGCACCCGGCACCTCGATCATCGCACCGAGCGGCGGCAGCGCCTTGGGAAGCGTCACGCCGCGTCGTCTCAGCCGTCGTGCGACCTGCTCGAGCGCCTCGCGCACCTGTCGGATCTCGCCCGCGCTCGAGATCATCGGCAAGAGTATGCGCAGCGGCCCATCGCTCGCCGCGCGCAGCATTGCCCCGAGCTGCGGGTCTAAGAGCCGGCGGTGCCGCAGCGAGAGGCGGATCGCCCGCAAGCCGAGGGCAGGATTGGCGGACTCCTCGACGCGGTCGCTCAGCGACCGAGCGATCTTTTCGCCGCCGAGATCGAAAGTGCGCACGGTCACCGGCCGCCCCTCCATGCCGCGCACCAGCGCCGAGAAGACGGCATATTGCTCCTCCTCGCCCGGCAGATCGTCGCGGTTCATATAAAGGAACTCGGAGCGGACGAGGCCCAGACCCATCGCCCCGTGGGCCTGGGCCTGGGGCAGCTCGACCGGCAATTCGAGATTGGCCTCGAGGATGATCTCGACCCCGTCGCGGGTCACGGCAGGCAGTTTGCGCAAGCGTGCCAGATGACGTCGCTCGCGCTCGAAGGCCTCGCGCCGAGCCTCGTATTCGGCAATCGTTGCGCCACACGGGTCGATGATGACGGTACCCTCGGCCCCGTCGATCACCACCCTGCCGTCGGCCCGCGCGTGCTCGAGCAGCCCCGGGACGGCAAGCACCGCAGGGAGGCCGAGCGCGCGCGCCACGATCGCGGTATGGCTTTCGGCGCCGCCGGACACGGTGGCGAACCCGGCAACGCGTTGCGGATCCATCAGCGCGGTATCGGCCGGGGTCAGTTCGTCAGCGAGAATGACCGTGCCCTCGCCGATGGCTGAATACGCGACGTAGGGCTTTTTGATCAGATTGCGGATCAGCCGCTTGCCGACGACCCGGATGTCTTCGATGCGCGCCGCCAGGTAGGCGTCGCGCATGGTCGCGAAGCTCTCGGCGATCTCGTCGATCTCGATCTCGACCGCGCGCTCGGCATTGATCCTCGTCCGTGCGATGCGCTGGTCGACGCCGCGAACGAGACGCGAGTTCGACAGCATCGCCAGGTGCGCGTCGAGCAGGTAGCCGACCTCTTCGGCGGCGGACTCAGGCAAGCCCCCGGCCTTAGCCTTGAGTTTGCGCAGCTGGCGGAGCGAAACCGCGACCGCCTCGGCGAAACGGCCGCGCTCGGCTTCGATCTCGGTCTCCGGGAGATGGCTCTCGCGGACCAGGAGGTCGCCACCCTCGGCAATATGGACAGTCCCGATGGCGATGCCCGGCGACACCCCGAGACCGGGCAACCGGCGCTCTGTCAGCGCGCCGTGCCGGGCGGCCTCGGAGGCCTCGTCACTCCTCATCAAACTTGCATTCGATCAGCTTGGCGAGTGCCGTCACCGCGGCGTCGGCCTGGCGCCCGGTGGCGGCCAGCTCGATGATCGTGCCCGGCGCCGCGGCCAGCATCATCAGCCCCATGATCGAGCGGCCGGAAACCTCAGTGCCGTTCTTGCGCACCAGCACCTCGGCGTCGAATTGCTGGGCGGTCTTGACGAAACGGGCGGCAGCGCGCGCGTGCAGCCCACGCTGATTGCAGATCGTCGCGATCCGGCGCGCCATGCCCGGTGGCGATCCAACGTCGCCGCCGGCCGCTTTGTCTGCGCCGCCGGCGCTCATCGGCGGGCATCGCTGAGCAGCTGCGATGCGACGTTGATGTATTTGCGTCCGGCTTCCTGGGCGCCGAGCACGGTCCGTTCAAGACTTTCGGTCTGCCGCAGGCTCGCAAGCTTTATCAGCATGGGCAGATTGACGCCAGCAATGACTTCGATCTTCGCGCGGTCCATCACCGAGATCGCAAGGTTTGAGGGCGTGCCCCCAAACATGTCGGTCAGCAAGACGGCGCCGTCGCCGCTGTCGACCTCGGCGATCGAGCGCAGGATATCCTGGCGGCGCTGTTCCATGTCGTCATCGGGACCAATGCAAACGGCCGCGATCTGGGTCTGAGGGCCAACGACGTGCTCGAGCGCCGCGGCAAATTCTGCCGCGAGCCGCCCGTGGGTTACCAGAACCATGCCGATCATCGATGCCCTCTTGTGGAACCGGCTTTAGTTTTCAGCTGACAGTGCCGAACGTATCGGGGGCAACCGGCCAGGAAGGTCGCAGGTTTGCAGATCGGGATGCGTCACTCCCGCGCGCAAACCCGCGTCGCGTAACCGCGCGGCCAAGCATTCGGCGACGTGCACCGAGCGATGGCGCCCGTCGGTGACGCCTAGGGCGAAATGCTCAGTCAACAGACGCTTCAAATCTGCAGCTGTCAAAGCGGGGGTGTCGATCACGAGATCAGCGGTCGCGTCTCCGTATAGCGTCGTTCGAGATGCTCGTCATCACAGTCGATAAATGACAGCATCGCGCGCGGTATGGCGAACAATGGCATCGAGCGTTTCGAGCCTGCTTTCGATCACGCAGCCACGAGTACGACCAGCGCCGGAGCTCATGACCCCAGTATAGCGGGCCGCGAGGGGACCGCAAATGCGCGCCACGCGAGGCGAAGCTTAGCCGTTGCGGAGGCCTCGAACGGCGCCAGCGCGATCAGCGGAATGGCGAGGCCGAGCACCACCTCGAACCGACCCTCCGGAAGACGTTCGACCTTGGCCGAGGGCACAAGGTCGACGAGCAGTGAGAGCGGTGCCTCGTCCGCCGGATCGACGCGCAGGATGCCGACCCCGCGGACTTCTATCAAGCCAGCGATTGCCGCAGGCGCTCGTGCCAGGACATGATTGTCGGCGCGCCGCAGCAAGGCTTGGTCATCGGCGACGAGACGCGCGCCACCATCGATCAGGCGCAAGGCGAGATCCGATTTCCCGGCACCCGGTGGCCCGCGCAGCAGCATGGCCTCGCCCTCGATCGCGACTACAGTGCCGTGGACCAGTAAGGTGTCGATCACGACCCCGCCGGCAGGCGAATACAGAAGCGAGCGCCGGTAACGGCACCGCTTGCATCTTTGCGATTTTCCGCCCAGATCGTGCCGCG
Source organism: Allostellaceae bacterium (assembly GCA_035272665.1). GTDB lineage: Bacteria > Pseudomonadota > Alphaproteobacteria > ATCC43930 > CGMCC-115725 > AP-15. The sequence continues at coordinate 4,442 of DATEQL010000263.1, read as the reverse complement.
ATGCGCCTCGACGATCTGCTTTGAGATCGACAGCCCGAGGCCTGAATGGGTGCCGAACTTCTCCCCCAGCGGACGTTCGGTATAGAAGCGGTCGAAGATCGCCGTCAGCTTGTCGGCGGGAATCCCGGGTCCCTCATCCTCAACGGTGACGAGAACCGCCCTACCGTCGTGCCGCGCGGTCAAGCGGATCTCCCCGGCCGTCGGGCTGAACGACACGGCGTTGGCGATAAGATTGCGGAAGACCTGCGACAGCCGGGTCTCGATCCCAGGCACGACCAGCCCGCGGCTGCGGTCGGTCAGATCGAGCACGAGATGCGGCGCGCCCTCCGTCCGGGTCGACTCGTGAATGTCGACGAGTGCCTCCAGCATCGCCGCTATATCGATTGGCTCCATCTCGAGGCGGCCGAGCTCGGCATCAAGACGAGAGGCGTCGGAGATATCGGTAATCAAGCGATCGAGCCGCTCTACATCGTCCAAAATGATCGCCATCAAACGCCGCTGGTTTAGCGGATCCTCGATCCGGACGGCGGTCTCGACCGCACTGCGTAGCGAGCTCAACGGGTTCTTGATCTCGTGTGCGACATCGGCGGCAAAGCTTTCGATCGAACTCATCCGCTGCCACAACGCATCGGTCATCTCGCGCAGCGAGCCGGAGAGGTCGCCGATCTCATCGCCCCGCAAGGTGAAATCGGGAATCTCGACCCGGGCGCGACGGCCGCGCGCGCGCTCTGCCGCGGCGGCGAGACGGCGGATCGGACGCACAATCGTACCGGCGAGGTAGAAAGACAGCAGCACAGTAACCAGCAGCGCCACACTGAAGATCCGCAGCAGCTCGAGGCGTACGGTGCGCACGTCCTCCTCGATCTCACCGCTGCCGGTGGACAACATGATCGCGCCCAGCACTTGCTTGTAGCGCTGGACCGGGACGGCGACGCTGAGCACGAGACCACCGCTCGCCGGATCGCTGCGGATCTCGGAAGCGGTCTCGCCGCGCAGCGCCCGCATCACCTCGTCGTAATCGTCCGCACGCTGCACGGCACTCTCGTGATACTTCGGATAGCGCGTCCGGCGCGGCAGCTTGTCGACGATCCAATCGTAGACGTGATCGGCGAGGCGCATAATCGGGCTACTGGTTTTCGGTGCCGGCAATTCGAGCACTTGAACACTATCGCCGGGCCCGCGCAGGACGCGACTGTCGGCGATGACGTCGCCCTTTATATCGAAGAGCCGCGCCCGGGCCCGCGTCGGCTCGACCAAGCGGCGCATCATCTGACGGGCGAGATCGGGAAGCAGGATTTCCCCCTCGTCGACAGAGTCAAGGACCGCCCCTTCGCCGAGCGCGGCGGCAAAGACCTCGCCTTGCGTCTTCAACGATTCGATCTGCTGTCCAACGAGGCTCGCCTGGTACTTGCCGAGATAGAGAAACCCCCCGGCGAGGAGCGCCAGCGCCAACACGTTGACCGCGAGGATCCGGCGGGTCAGCGGTGAGATCGGCCAGCGCCGGCCGCTGTTCCCCGACCACAGGTGAACTTTGAGACCGAGCCTGTGCGCGGCGGGCGATGCCGGTTCAGCGTTCGCGGTATCGATAGCCGACGCCATAGAGGGTTTCGATTTGGGCGAAATCCGCATCGACCGTCTTGAACTTCTTGCGCAGCCGCTTGATGTGGCTATCGATCGTTCGGTCGTCGACGTAGATGTGCTCGCCATAGGCCGCATCCATCAGCTGGTCGCGGTTCTTGACATGTCCCGGGCGGTGCGCGAGCGATTTGAGGATCAGAAATTCGGTGACGGTGAGCTCGACCGGTTCGCTGTTCCAGGTGCACAAATGCCGCGCCGGGTCGAGAGTCAGTCGCCCGCGCACGATAGCCGGCTCACCCGATGAATCCTCGCGCTCGCGGGCGAGCTCGCCGCGCCGAATGAGCGCCCGGATGCGCTCGATCAGGAGCCGCTGCGAAAACGGCTTCTTGATGTAGTCGTCGGCGCCCATACGCAGGCCCAACAGCTCGTCAACCTCGTCGTCTTTCGAGGTCAGGAAGATCACCGGGATCGGGCTGTGCCGCCGCAGCTGACCGAGCAGCGCCATGCCGTCCATGCGCGGCATCTTGATGTCGAGCACGGCGAGATCGACCGGCTGCGCGCTCAGGCCTTTGAGTGCCTCGGCCCCGTCGCTGTAGCAACGAACGGAAAAGCCTTCGGCTTCGAGCGCCATCGACACCGAGGTCAGGATGTTGCGGTCGTCGTCGACAAGAGCAATCGTGTTTGGCACTTGGGTACCCCTCCTTGCCGCGGTCAGCTAGGCGGCTCTCGCGCGGGTGCTGCGATCATTAAATATGGCCCCTTGGTGGCAGAGAGAAACCCGGCCTCCCTATCTGATATAGGTCTACGCGGTTTTTCGTCCCCAAAGCACCCTGGGTGAGGGCACATTCTTCTGCCTCGATAAGCGTCCTCGTTCTTGACGCGAGCGCGCCGGAGCGGCTCATTTAGGCATGACCAAGACCCGATCGAGCCGCGATCCGGCGGTGTCCGGACGGCTGCTGGCGCGCAGCCGGACCCGCGCGGCGCTTGCTACCAGCCTGCAGGGCGCCCCGTACACCTCGCTCGTGCTCTTGGCCGTCGATCTCGATGCGAGCCCGCTGCTGCTGCTGTCCGATCTCGCCCAGCACAGTCGCAACATCGCCTTCGATCCGCGGGTCTCGCTGCTGCTTGACGCCACCGAGGGCCACCCCGATCCGCTGACTGGTCCTCGCCTGACCTTGATGGGGCGTGCTCTGCCGACCGAGGATGCGCGCTGCCTGGCGCGTTTTATCGCCCATCACCCGACGAGCGCCGCCTATGCCGGTTTTCGCGACTTCCATCTCCACCGAATGGTGGTTGAGCGCGGCCACCTCGTCGCCGGCTTCGGTCGGATCGACTGGATCGACGGCGGCGATCTGTTGTTCGCGCCCGACGCCGGAGCGCTTGCCGCGGCCGAGCCAGGTATCCTCAGACATATGAACGAGGAGCATCGCGATGCAATTTTGCATTACGCGCGGGGTCTGCTCGGTCGCGGCGGTAGCGGCTGGCGAATGACCGGCATCGACCCGGAAGGGATCGATCTGCGGTGCGACGGTGAAACAGCACGGCTCGATTTTGCCGATCCGGTCCCGACCCCGGTCCTGACCCCGGAGGCGGCACGAGCGGCGCTCGTCCAACTCGCCGGCGCGACACGCCTCTAGCACGCCTGCGTTGAGGGAACTTTGACATGGTCGCCCGTCTATGGTACGGCGCGTTTCAAGGGACTGCTTTGCGGGGGGCGCAAGAGGGAGGAGCCGTTTGATGAAAAAGGTAATCCGATGACCGGCGCCAAGAGTCGTTTCGGGCTCGAACGGCAGGGCATGCGCCACCTCGGAACGCAGCATTGGAACCAGTCGATACCGATCCTTTACGAGCACGCGATCCGTCGCGGCGAGGGGGAGCTCGGCTTTGGCGGCAGCTTCTCCGTCGGCACCGGCCTCTATACCGGCCGCACCCCGCGAGACAAATACATCGTCGAAGAGCCCGGCACCAAGGACACGGTGTGGTGGGGTAAGATCAATCAGCCGGTCGATCCCGAGCGCTTCGACAGCCTGCATCGGCGGATGCTGGCCTACCTCCAGGGGCGCGAGATCTTTGTCCAGGATCTCTATGCGGGGGCCGATCCGGCGTACCGCCTGCCGGTCCGGGTGGTCACCGACAGCGCGTGGCACAGCCTCTTCTCACGTAATATGTTCATCCGCCCCCCGGTCAGCGAACTCGAAGGGTTCGAGCCGGCCTTCACGATCCTGCACGCCCCGAAGTTCCTCGCGATCCCGGAATGCGACAGGATCAATTCGGATGTTTTCATTTTCGTCAACTTCGCCGAACGTCTGGTGCTGATCGGCGGCACCTCTTATGCCGGCGAGATCAAGAAGTCGGTGTTCGGCTACCTCAATTTCGTGCTGCCGGCGCGCGACGTGCTGCCAATGCACGCCTCGGCCAATGTCGGCCCGAAGGGCGATTGCGCGATCTTTTTCGGACTCTCCGGCACCGGCAAGACGACGCTTTCGGCCGACAACTCGCGCACCTTGATCGGTGACGACGAGCACGGCTGGAGCCCGAAGGGCATCTTCAACTTCGAGGGCGGCTGCTACGCCAAGGTCATCAACCTGTCGCCGGTGCAGGAGCCCGAGATCTACGCGACGATCGGCCGCTTCGGAACGGTGATCGAAAACGTCGTTCTCGACCCGGAGACGAGGATCGCCGACGTCGATGATCAGAGCCTGACCGAGAACACCCGCGCCTGCTATCCGATCGATTTCATCCCCAACGCGGATCCGCGCGGGCTCGGGCCCCATCCGAGCAACGTCGTGATGCTGACTGCGGACGCTTTCGGGGTCATGCCGCCGATCGCCAAGCTCAGTGCCGAACAGGCGATGTATCACTTC
>DATEQL010000262.1:0-7556 GCA_035272665.1 Allostellaceae bacterium | reverse complement strand
CGTGCTGCAGGTTCTCCAGGAGCGCTGGGACCCGACGTTTTCCAGGCACAGTTACGGCTTCCGACCGGGACGCTCCGCCCATCAGGCGGTAGCCCAAGCGCAACGATACGTTGCCGAAGGCTACAGTGTGGTGGTTGACCTTGATCTCGAAAAATTTTTCGACCGGGTCAATCACGACGGCTTGATGGCGCGCGTCGCCGCGCGGGTGGCCGATAAACGGGTGCTCAGGCTCATCCGGGCCTTTCTCAAGTCCGGGGTGATGGAGGACAGCTTGGTCAGCCCGGTGGACGAGGGGACCCCGCAAGGTGGCCCGCTCTCGCCCCTCTTAAGCAATCTCGTGCTCGACGATCTCGACAAGGAACTGACCCGACGGGGTCACCGCTTCTGCCGTTACGCGGACGACTGCAACATCTATGTTCGCAGCCGCCGCGCCGGAGAACGGGTGATGGCCTCGGTCAGCCGGTTCCTGACCCAGAAGCTGCGGCTGAAGGTCAACGGGGCGAAGAGCGCGGTGGCGCAACCGGAGGAGCGCAAGTTCCTGGGGTTCAGCATCTCGAATGACGGGAGCGAGCGGCGCATTGCGCCAAAAGCCCTCGACAAATTCAAGACGCAGGTCCGGGACATGACACGCCGGACACGGGGCATCAGTCTGCCGCAGCTGATCGAAGAGCTGGCGCCATACCTCATCGGATGGCGCGGCTACTTCGGCTTCTGCCAGACGCCGCGTGTGCTCACCAACCTGGAAGCGTGGATCCGCCGAAGACTACGCTCGTATCTTTGGCGGCAGTGGCAGAACGGGCACAACCGCTTCAACGAACTGCGCCGTCGTGGCGTACCCAAGTTCCATGCAGCGGTCGCCGCCGGTTCGCCGACGGGGTTCTGGCGCATGTCCGGACACCCGGCGGTCCAACAGGCCCTGCGCAACCACTATTTCGACTCACTCGGTCTCCCCCGACTTCATGTTCCTGACCAAGCTTAACCTAGTCGAACCGCCGGGTACGTGACCCGTATGCCCGGTGGTGTGGGAGGGGTGGCACTGCGAGGTGTCCCCCTATCCCGATCTTCGACCCTAAGCAGTCGCTCGTCGCAGGCAAACCGCGACGGGGAGAAATGCCCCGAAGCGGCTCATTGTTTTGGAGCCGCAACCGGTTGCGTTTGTAAAGGTGTTCCGGATTGCCAGACCGATCGGCCATCGCGGATCGGCGACGACCAGATGGCGCGCTGGTCTGACGCCGCTCGGCGACAGGAGCTGCCGGATGCCGATTACCCGCTGAGCACAGGCAACGGTTGATCGAGCCGGCCCTTTTCACTATCGCAAGCGAAGAGCACCGACTGAGGTCGGTGGCAAAAGTCGGTTGGCCCTGCGTGGAGGAAGTGATGTCTGCAATCGTGATCCTCCTTTTAATAACAGTATTAAGTGGCGCTGCAGGCGGAGTGGCCTCATATACGCTCGAATGGTTGTCCGGTAACGAACCCGAAGGTATCGGAAATCAAAGCAAAGAATCCGATTTGGAAAAACCATATTTCAAGATTTCGCATGCGTTTGGTTATGCATTCGTAGGCGTAGTTGCAGCATTTTCAGTTCCATTGTTTCTAGCGCTTGCCCAAAGTAATCTAACGGACCTTATATTTTCGCCAGATAACAATAAGTTCTTTCAATCTGTATTGATATTTGCAGGGTTCTGCGTGGTGTTATCGTTTGCATCGAGAACATTACTCAACACGCTTTCTCAACGATTACTAAGTTCTGTCCAAAATCTTGATAGGAGATTAATCAATACGACAGAAGAACTCAAAGAGGTCAAGAACGTGGCAGCGAGTGTAGAAGAGTCGTTTGAAAATTCATCCGCCGAAGCTGTCGAGGAACCTGCAGAGGTAGCGTTGACAGAACCCGCAGAAACTCAGCTTCGAAAAACCCCACCGCCGGCAGTCGATTTCAACGAAGCGCATTTGCTAAGGGCATTCATGAATAAACCAAATACGAGGCGTAGTCAGCTTGGGCTATCTAGAGATGCGCATTTTGAAATAGCCAAAGTATTAGAGACATTGGGCGGACTTCGCGCTAAAGGGTATGTTGAAGAGGTGCCGTCCAAGAAAACGGGTAAGCCGGTATATCGATTGACGCGTCAAGGGCAAGATTTCGTTCGCGGCTTATGAAACCCCTGCTTGGACGGAATCCGCCGTCAACAGCAAGTGGTGATCGTGGTCTGTGAGCCGGACATCTTCGAACCTGTCAAAGCAGCCTGGCCCGACAGGCGCTAATCGCGTCGAGGCCCGCTATCGGTGCCACCTCCCCGTTGGCGAGCGTGTCGGCGAAGGTCGGCTCACCGCCCATTGCGGAAATTCAATTGTAGGCACGACCCTCCCTGAAACTAGGGTGCGGGTAACCCCGCACTCCTGCCCCTCGGCGAGACCGGGCGAGCTGTCTGGCATGCGCGGGGTATGCCCGAAGATGGTTACTGAATTGTTGGGGAAATGGCCGTTATGGCCCACTTGCTGGTTCGTTACGATAGAGTGCCTGGAGTCGATTAGGATTTATTGCTCTCGATTATTGCTATTGACACAACAATAAGAATTGCTTATATAATCATCTCCTGCTCAACCGATGGTGCCGCCACGGGTGCGGCGCCGGTTGAACAAGCGGAGACGATGATGAGTGATGACATTTCACCAAGACCGCCCGCAAGGGTACGCGGGCGGCCCTTTGAGAAGGGCAAATCGGGCAACCCCGGCGGCCGGCGGCGGGGCTCGCGCAACATGACGACGCTTGCCGCCGCGGCACTCCTCGCGGGTGAGTCCGAGGCTCTGACGCGCAAGGCCGTCGAGATGGCGCTCGCCGGCGATCCGACCGCGATGCGGCTCTGCATGGAACGCGTGCTGCCCCCGTGCCGCGAGCGTACCGTCAAGTTCCGCCTACCGCCCGTCGAGGGCACGCTCACGGGCGATAGCTGCGGGCCGTCGTTCCGCGACGTCTCTCGAGCCATGAACGCGGTCACCTCGGCGCTCGCCCACGGCGAGATCACGCCGGGCGAGGCGGAGAGGATCGCGGGGGTGGTCGAAACCTTCGTGCGGGCGATAGAAACCACCAAAAAGGACGGCTCTCGTTTCAATCTGCTGCAGATTTTGACGGCACCTGGTTGTGATGAGGATAATTCCGACGATAATTCCGATCGGGAAGATTATGAAGAAAATTGCGATTACGAGGAAGCCGGTAATTGCGATTAGTAGCAAGCAGGGAAGGAGGACCGGCGGCTCCGATGCGGCCGGGAGGGCCGCTGCGCCCGACCGGCGCTTCAACCAAAAAGGGAGCCCTTGCTGCAGATTTGCTGCAGGTGCAGCCATTGGCAGCAATCGATACAATTCATGATTGTAGCCTTGGGGAACCGGCGTCGCCGTCCGGCCGCCGACTTCCCCGGTAAAAAATCCAGATACTGCTCGACCCACTCATGGGCGGGGTATGCCAGAAGATGGTTACTGAATCCTTGGGAAAGTGGCCCAACATGGGCCACTTTCCGGTTCGTTCCGATAGAGTGGCCAAAGTGATTGCTTCGTGCCCCCGAAACGCCCGTCTCGGCGGGCCGTCCGGGGTCCTCCAAAGAAAGCGTTGTCACTGCGAGCCCACGGGTCCGGCCTGCGGCCGTGGGCCTTCAGCCCGGAGCCTGACGAACTACCCCGCCTCGACGGCAGGGAGTGCCGGCTGCATACTAGCGACCTATTCCGCGTAGGCGGGAAGATGATGCTCCTGGCTGCCTGGGCTCTCCACTCGATTCGGCTTGCGGCGGCGCTTGGAATGGCGGTCGTGGCGATGCAGGCGCCCGCTGTTACCCGCGAGTATCAGGCCGCGCTCCTACAGCTGCTACGCAGTTCCGACGAAGATATCGCTCAACGCAAGGCCTCCGCGCAGCGCTTTTACGGCATCCAGACGGAGAACGAGGAGCGCTTTATCGCCGGGCTGCGCGCAGTAGAGCCGTCGAACGCCGAAACCCTCGCCGGCGCGCTCGCTCGCGAGACGAGCTTGCACGCATCCTACGACCGGATCGAAGGCGACGCGGACCTGTTGCGGCCGATTGCAGCAGCCAGGGACGTTCTCGGGGACGAAAGCGGCACCCGCCGTCAGATCGCTCAAACGGTTCTAGATAGTTTCGCGCCGCAGCTCGATTTGTCATTTGCCGCGGCCATCTACGGCCTTGCCGGTTTGTTCCTGGGTTCACTGATCGGTGAGCTCGCTACCGCCGCTTTCCTTCCGCGGCGCCGGGTGGCCCAATGACGCTTCAACGTGATGCCGTTGCTTACCGAAAAGCGGCCCAAATCCGACCCCGAGCAGGATCGAATGCAACCTCGGAAGCGGTACCCTTCCGCCTTCTTGTTTCTTCGGTTCCGGCTTTCATCGGCTTAGAACATGGCACGCGAAGGCTACCGGATCATGGATGCTGATCTCCATATTATGGAGCCGGTATGTTCCGTAACCGGGTGGAGCTGATGGGAGCGCTCGCCAGCATGAGTACCGGCGGCATCTTCGACCGCCATCCGAAGCCGCACCGCTCATTTCTCGAAGGCGCGACGGAATGGGCACCGGCACGCCGCATCGGCACCGAGCCGTGAACCCGATCTTCTCGTTTCACCCGGCGGTTGCCGGTTGGTTCAGGCGCAGCTTCGCTGCGCCGACGGCCGCGCAGGCCGAGGCTTGGCCGGCAATCCAAGCCGGTCGGCATGTGCTGATTGCTGCACCCACCGGATCGGGCAAGACGCTTGCCGCGTTTCTCGCAGCGATCGACGGGCTGGTGCGGCAGGGGTTGGAGGGCGATCTCCGCGACGAGACCCAAATCGTCTACGTCTCGCCGTTGAAGGCGCTGTCAAACGACATCCAGCGCAATCTCGAGGCGCCGCTCGCCGGCATTCGCGAGCAGTTGCGCGACCAGGGGTTGCCTGACGTCGACATTCGCGCCTGGGTGCGGACCGGCGACACGCCGCCCGGAGAGCGCGAACGGATGCGCCGTTCGCCGCCGCACATCGTGGTTACCACGCCGGAGTCGCTCTACATCCTGCTCGGCTCCGACTCCGGTCGGAAAATGCTGGCAACGACGCACACCGTGATCGTCGACGAGATCCACGCGCTGGCGCCGAACAAGCGAGGTTCCCACTTGGCGCTCTCACTGGAGCGCCTGGCGGCCCTCTGTAGCGGCCCTTTGCTGCGGGTCGGTCTGTCGGCTACCCAGAAGCCAATCGAGGCGGTCGCGCGTTTTCTGGTCGGACCGGATGCCGAGTGTCGGATCATCGACACCGGTCACCGCCGGGCCCGCGACCTCGCCCTCGAAGTCCCCTCCTCGCCGCTCGAAGCGGTGATGTCGGGCGAAGTCTGGCAGCAGGTCTATGACCGATTGGCCGAACTGATCGAGGCGCATCGGACGACCTTGGTCTTCGTCAACACGCGCCGACTGGTCGAGCGGGTGACCCGTCAGCTTTCCGAGCGCCTCGGCGCCGATCGGGTAACCGCCCACCACGGCAGCCTCGCCAAGGAGCAGCGGCTCGACGCCGAACAGCGTCTGAAGCGCGGCGCGCTGAAGGCATTGGTGGCGACCGCGTCGCTTGAGCTCGGTATTGATATCGGCGATGTCGATCTGGTCTGCCAGCTCGGTTCGCCACGCTCGATTGCGACTTTCCTGCAGCGGGTCGGGCGCTCGGGCCACGCAGTCGAGGGCACGCCCAAAGGGCGGCTCTTCCCGCTGTCGCGCGACGAGCTCGTCGAATGCGCGGCATTGCTCGACAGCGTCAACCGCGGCGAGCTCGATCGGTTGGCGATCCTCGACCAGCCGCTCGACGTGCTGGCCCAGCAGATCGTCGCGGAAGTCGCGGCGCGACAGTGGAAAGAGGACGAGCTCTTCGCACTGGTGCGCGGCGCCTCGCCCTATCGCGCTCTGGCGCGCACCGATTTTGCCGCCGTCGTCGGCATGCTGGCCGAAGGCTTCACCACCCGTCGCGGCCGGCGCGGCGCACTGATCCATCACGACGCTGTAAACCACATGCTGCGCGGGAGGCGCGGCGCGCGGCTGACGGCACTGACCTCGGGTGGTGCCATCCCCGACACCGCCGACTACCAAGTTCTGCTGGAGCCCGAAAACCAGGTTATCGGCAGCGTCAACGAGGATTGGGCGGTCGAGAGCATGGCCGGCGACGTCTTCCAGCTCGGCAACACGGCCTACCGCATCCTGCGCGTCGAGCGCGGCACCGTCCGGGTCGAGGATGCGCACGGCATGATGCCCAACATCCCGTTCTGGCTCGGCGAGGCGCCGGGCCGCACCGACGAGCTGTCGCAGTCGGTGTCGCGACTGCGGGCCGAGATCGCCGGCCGCCTGACGGCCGACCCGACGGATGAGCGCACGTTGCGCTGGCTGGTCGACGACATCGGCATCGCCGAGCCCGCCGCAGAGCAACTGGTCGAATACCTGACCGCCGCTCATGCCGCATTGGGCGTTCTGCCGACCCAGGACACGCTCGTCATCGAGCGTTTCTTCGACGAAATCGGCGGCATGCAGCTGGTCATCCACTCGCCCTACGGCAGCCGCATCAACCGGGCCTGGGGGCTGGCATTGCGCAAGCGCATTTGCCGTAAGTTCAATTTCGAGCTGCAGGCGGCGGCGACCGAGGACAACATCGTGCTGTCGCTGACCCGCGCGCACAGCTTCGATCTCGATGAGGTTCGGCACTATCTGCATTCGGCCAGCATTCAGGCGGTGCTGATCCAGGCATTGCTCGACGCGCCGATGTTCGTTACACGCTGGCGGTGGGTAGCGGGCGTGGCGCTGGCACTGCCACGCTTCCGCGGCGGCAAGAGAGTACCGCCGCAGCTCGCTCGCATGGACGCCGAGGACTTGATCGCGGCGATCTTTCCCGATCAGCTCGCCTGCGCCGAGAACCTGGTCGGCGAGCGCGAGATTCCTGACCATCCTTTGGTCTGCCAGACCATTACCGACTGCCTCGTCGACGCGATGGACATCGCTGGTCTCACTCGCATCCTCGCCCGGCTCGAAGCCGGTGAAATATACGTCGCCACGCGCGATCTGACCGAGCCATCGCCGCTCGCCCTCGAAGTGTTGTCGGCGCGGCCCTATGCCTACCTCGACGATGCGCCGCTGGAGGAACGCCGGACCCAAGCGGTGATGAGCCGCCGTTGGCTGGCGCCGGAGGCCGCGGCCGACATTGGCCGGCTCGATCCCGAGGCGATCGCGCGTGTCCGAAACGAAGCCTGGCCCGACGCCGCGAACGCCGACGAATTGCACGATGCCTTGGTTTGGTTGAGTTTTCTTACCGCGGAGGAGGCTGCCGCGGAGCCCTCCTGGAGCGAATGGTTCGCCCAGCTGACCCGCGACAAGCGGGCGGCGCGCCTGTCCATACCGCGGCCGCTGGACGCCCTCCTCGTCACCCCCGCGGAAGCGGGGGGCCGGGGGCCCCTGGGTTCCCGATTTCGCGGGAATGACGACGAACGGGTGTCAATATGGATCGCCGCCGAGCGCTTGCCGCAATTCCAGGCGCTGTGGCCGGGGACGCGGCTCGACCCG
>DATEQL010000261.1:0-6505 GCA_035272665.1 Allostellaceae bacterium | reverse complement strand
AAATCGGCTTTGGCCGTCACGACGGAATCACCCGGCTCGTCCATCTCTATCAGCGCGATCCGCTGCGCGTACTGTTCCCGACGCCGGAGACGGGCGACTCTGTGCTCGCCGTCATCCTCACCACCTCGGGTGGGCTCGTCGGCGGCGACCGGCTCGATATCGCCGTAGATTTAGCAGCGAGCGCGGCGGCGCACATCACCGCGTCGGCAGCAGAGAAGATCTATCGCTCGAGCGGTCCGACCACCGCGATCTGCCAGTCGCTCTCGGTTGCTGAAGGTGCCGCGCTCGAATTCCTGCCGCTCGAGACAATCCTGTTCGACGGTGCCCGCCTGTGGCGCGAAACCACGATCGATCTTGGACCCGGCGCCGGGTTTCTTGGCGGCGACATCTTGGTCTTCGGACGCCGGGCGCGTGGTGAGGGGTTTACCAAGGGATTTCTGCGCGAGGTCTGGCAAGTGCGACGCGATGGCAGGCTCGTTTGGGGCGATGCCTTGCATCTCGAAGACGACATTGCCGGGGTTATCGATGATCCCGCCTGCTTTGACGGGGCGGCGGCATTTGCGACGATGATACTTGCCCCTGCCGGGCGAGATCCACGCGGATTCCTCGACCGTGCCCGGACAATTCAGTCGGCCAGCGCGACCGGCTCGCTGAGATCGGGTGTGACCGCGGTCGCCGGTCTGGTCATCGCTCGCTGGCTCGCGGCAGACGCCGCTGCGCTGCGCCGCGCCTATGCGGATCTCGCCTGCCATTTGCGTCAAGCCGCAATGGGGTTGCCGCCGCGAATGCCGCGACTGTGGCACGTGTAGTGGCGAGAGATCAGCCAGATGAGAGCCACGGGCTGGGAGCGTATGCCAACCGGTAGCGGCTATTTCCTTTCACTGGGACGTCGCACGAATGGTGCGCAGGCGGAGTTTCACGCGGAACCGGTCAGTGCCCATGGGCACAGAAATTGTCACATCATGTTGGCGTTGAGGTTGGCGATGATCCAAATCGAGCCGGTGATGACTAGAAAGACGATCAGGAGGCCGAAGGCAAGGGCCACAATGTTGTTCGTGTTGTCGGACCCGCTGCCTAGATGCAGGAAGAAGACGAGGTGGACGCCGATCTGGGCGAAGGCGAGCACGACCAACCCGACCGGTATGCCCGGGGGCCACAGCAAATTCGTTTGCGCCACGACAAACGAAGCAATCGTCAGCAGGATGGCCAGCCCGAGCCCCGCCGTGTACGACAGAACGTTAGCCGTCGACTCTTCGTGTTCGACCCCGGGTGTGCGGTCGTCGAGCAGGCGGTCGTCGCCGTCCATCAGGTAATTCCCATCAGGTAAACCAACGTCAGCACCCCGACCCAGATGATGTCCAGCGCGTGCCAGAACAGGCTCCAGCACAACAGGCGCCGGAGCACGTGAGGGCGCAGGCCTTTGACGATAACCTGCGCGACCATATAGATGAGCCAGATGAGGCCGCTGGTAACATGCGCGCCATGCATCCCCACCAAGGTGAAGAAGCCGGACAAGAAGCCGCTGCGCGAGGGCCCGGCGCCCTTAGCTACCATGCCGGCAAATTCTGAGATCTCGATAAAGAGGAAGGCCGCGCCGAGCAAGAAAGTTAGAGCCGCGAAGACAAGATACCGATCCCGTTGCTGCCGTTCGGCAGCTAACGCCCCGAGACCGCAGGTGTAGCTCGAAACCAACAGGCACATGGTCTCGATAAAGACCCGGCGGAGATCGAACAGCTCGCTCCCGGTCGGTCCGCCGGCGGTGTTGCCAGACAAGACCGCATAGGCCGCGAACAGCCCGGAAAACATAACAATGTCGCTGAGGATAAAGATCCAGAAGCCATAGGCGACGACGATGCGTGTCGGAGCCGGTCCGCCGCCGCCCCGCCCGCGTACGCGCTCGGCGGGAACCGCGTCGATCGTTGCTGTCGTCATGCGGGCCGCCCGAGCCCCAGCCGAGCCCGTTCCATTCGCGCAATCTCGTTGGCCGGGATTTCGCGTTCACGGTTCTCGCTCCAGCCGAAGGTCAGAACCGTAACGGCGATGCCGAGGAGGCCGAGGATCACCAACCACCAGATGTGCCAGATAGCCGAAAAGCCGGCTATCACCGCAAAGATGGCGATAACAAAGCCAATGGGGCTGTTGCGCGGCATCTCGACGGTTTCATAGGCCGGTTCGACCCGGGTCAGTCCCTTGCGCTTCATCTCCCAGAATGCGTCGATAGTCTCGACTCTGGGCAATACCGCGAAGTTGTAGGCCGGCGGCGGCGATGAGGTCGCCCACTCCAAGGTTCGACCGTTCCACGGGTCGCCGGTCAGGTCGCGGCGGACTTCACGCGTCCGGATGCTGACATAGAGCTGCGCGATCATACAGACGATGGCGAAAAAAATGACGATCGCGCCCAACTCGGCGACCAGCAGCAAGGGCCGCCAGCTCGGGTCGGGAATGTGCTGTAGGCGCCGGGTCATACCCATCAGCCCCAGGACATAGAGCGGCATGAAGGCGAGATAGAAGCCGACGAGCCAGCACCAGAAGCTGGCCTTGCCCCACCGTTCGTCGAGGGTGAACCCGAACGCCTTCGGGAACCAATAATTGTAGCCCGCCAGCGCGCCGAATACCACGCCGCCGATGATGACGTTATGGAAATGGGCGACCAAAAAGACGCTGTTGTGAAGCACGAAGTCGACCGGCGGCACCGCCAACAGAACCCCCGTCATGCCACCGAGGACGAAGGTAACCATAAAGCCGATCGCAAACAGGATGGAGGTCGTGAATACGATCCGGCCACGGTACAGGGTGAACAGCCAGTTGAAGATTTTAACGCCTGTCGGCACCGCAATGATCGCCGACATGATGCCGAAGAAGGCGTTGACGTCGGCGCCCGCTCCCATCGTGAAGAAGTGATGCAGCCAAACCATGAATGAGAGAATGCAGATCCCCAGGGTCGCGAGAACCATCGAGCGGTAGCTGAACAGCCCCTTGCCGGAAAAGGTCGCGACCACTTCCGAGTAGACGCCGAACATCGGCAGGATCAGGATGTAGACTTCGGGATGCCCCCAGGCCCAGAACAGGTTGACATACATCATCTGGTTGCCGCCGGCGTCATTCGTAAAAAAGTGCATGCCGACGTAACGGTCGAGCAGCAGCATCACGAAAGTCGCGGTAAGAATCGGAAAAGCCGCGATGATCAGCATGTTCGCGGCCAGTGCGGTCCAGCAGAACACTGGCATGCGGAAATAGATCATGCCCGGGGCGCGCAATTTAAGGATCGTCGTGACGAAATTGACGCCGGTCAGCAACGTGCCGATGCCCGAAATTTGTAACGACCAAAGGTAGTAATCGACGCCGACACCGGGCGAAAAGGCGAGTCCGGAGAGTGGCGGGTATCCCATCCAGCCGGTGCGCGCGAAATTACCGATGACGAGCGAGACGTTGATCAGCAGCGCGCCCGAGGCGGTCAGCCAGAAGCTGACCGAGTTGAGCGTCGGAAAAGCGACGTCGCGCACACCGAGCTGCAACGGCACGACAAAGTTCATCAGCCCGATGACGAACGGCATCGCCACGAAAAAGATCATGATCGTACCGTGCGAGGAGAAGATCTGGTCGTAGTGATCGGGCGGCAGGTATCCCTGGGCGCCGCCGACGGCGATCGCCTGCTGCGAGCGCATCATGATCGCATCGGTATAGCCGCGCAGCAGCATGACCAGCCCAAGAATGAAATACATCGCGCCGATCCGCTTGTGATCGACGCTGGTCAGCCACTCGCGCCACAGATAGGGCCACCAGCCCTTGACCGTGACGAGCCCGAGCACGGCCAGAATGAAGATGCCGACCACCCCCATGGCGTAGAGCGGCAGAGGTTGGTCGAACGGGATTGCCGCCCAGGTCAGGTTGCCCAACATCTCAGCCTCCTACCTGCCGCGCCGGCGGGCACCAGGCCGCACCAACGCCCGCCTTTTCGGGACCCGACACTGTCTGCTCGATAATGTGTTCGAAGAGCTTGGGCTCGACCGAGCGGTAGGTCGTCGGCGGCACGGCTTGGCTCGGCTTTGCCAATTCGGCGTAGGCGGCATCGTCGAGCGCAGGGCCGGTGCCGCGCGCCTGCGCGACCCAGCCGTCGAAGTCACCGGCCGGCACAGCCTTGGCGATGAACCGCATGTCCGAAAACCCGTCGCCGCTGAAATTTGCCGAGAAACCGGGATACTCGCCGGTCTCGGCCGCGAGCAGGTTGAGGTGGGTGGTCATCCCTCCCATCGCGTAGATCTGGCTGCCGAGTTGCGGGACGAAGAACGAATTCATCACCGTCGCCGATGTGAGACGGAATTCGACCGGAGTTCCGACCGGCACGACCAATTGGTTGACCGTAGCAATGCCCTGATCCGGGTAAATGAATAGCCACTTCCAATCGAGCGCCACGACGTCCACCCGAAGCGGCTTGGCGTCCGCCGGGATCGGCGCCCGCGGATCGAGCTGGTGGGAGCCGATCCATATGACTCCGCCCAACAGGATCACGATCAGCGCCGGGATCGACCACGTGACAAATTCGATGCGCCCTTCAAAAGCCTGATCCCAGCTGCGGCTCGCGTGGGCGTTGGACGACCTGTACCACCAGGCGAACCCCAAGGTCGCCAGGATCACGGGAACCACGACGACGAGCATGATTTCCGTGGCGTTGATCAGGAGGAGCCGCTGCGCCGACGCGATCGGCCCTTGCGGATCGAGGATGCCCTGCTGACACGAAGCGACCAGCACCGCGGCGCATACGACCAGCCAGCGGACCAAACCCGAGCGCCGAGGCACGTGTCGCGCCTGAGATGCGGGAGCATGCGGCGCGTCAGGGGTCGCGTAACGCCAGTCGTGCATGGGGTCCTCCGGCACAGAGGGTGGCACCGAAACACCGCTTACTTCGCGCCAAATTCTCAACCGTTCAGTCTAATGAGAATGGCGCGCCTTGCCAATCCCGCGCGTCGGACCCTGATCCCCGGCTAGCGGTTCGGGATTCGCTGAATTTTGGCATGGAAGTGGTTGATTCTGCTTTTGTTCTGGCGGTGCGGTAAGTCTCACCCGCCGGGCGCGGGGGAACGAGCATGGCGGATCGGCTGGATTTCGAGATCGACGTTGAGTTGGAACCGGGTCTGATCACGGGCCCTGCCGGGGTGCCGGTGGAGAGCCTGTTAGCGATGTGGGCGGGGGGGGGCGAGCGGGCGGAAGATCTCAACCAGTTCCGTCAGGACAAGGCGCTGGCGCTGTTGCTGGGGGACCAACTGCCGGCGGCGCAGACCGCGCGGGATTTTCTGGCGCAATTCGATGCCGAGGATCTGCCGCTGCTGCAGGAAGCCAAGGCGCCGGCCGCCGGCGAGACGACGCCGCTGCTGGAGCTGGCCCAAGGCCAACGCCGAACTCGTCCTCGATCGGCAATGCCGCCGGCCCGTGAAGACGGCGACCCTCGATGTCGACGCCACCGTGATCCACTGCGACAAGCGCACTGCCAAGCGCCCTTACGCGCCTATCAGCCGGTGCTGGCGCTGTGGGCCGAACAAGCTGTGATCGTTGCCGGGGGAGTTCCGCGACGGCAATGTTCTGGCTGGGCCGGCAACCGCCGGGTGGTCGAGAAGGCGCTCGCCGCGCTGCCTGGCGCGTCGGCCTGCCCGAGGAACTGCCCAGCGCCAGACCTAAAAAGCTGCGTTTTCTGCTCCTCAATACCGTCGGAAAAGTCGTCCGCCACGCCCGTGGGACCTTGCTGCGCTGCTGCCCAAAGGATCGCTCAAACTCTCGCTGGCCCAGCCCGATCCCGCTTCGCCCTCAACCGCCCCGCCTTAACCGGGGTTTGAGGGTAGCGCTGTGCTCGTCGTGGTCGCAGTGATGGGCGATGAGGGACTCGAACCCCCGACATTCTCGGTGTAAACAACACCGGGGCGCCGTAAATGCCGCGGATGCCGTGCTGGCTGATAGCGTAAACCCATAGTCTGCTTGATTTTTCGGGGATAGACTCTAGCATAGTCGGCATCTGCCGCAGGCGGAGACAGCCACGTCTGTTTCCCAAGACCGGCTTGGGAAACGGTTTTCCCTAACGACCGAGAGGGTCTCTGAATGGCAAAAACCCGGCGCACCCAGGTGAATTTGACCGACCTCAAAATCAAAAGTCTGAAACCCGATCCGGCCGGCGAGTACGTGCAGGGCGACACCCAGGTGCCGGGTTTCGGGGTGCGCGTGCGATCGCACGGCACCGCCACCTACATCGTCATGAAGCGGCTGCCGGGCGCTACCTCGCCGCTGCGCATGACCCTCGGGCGGGTTCCGCTGTGCTACCCGCCGGCGCCGGGCGAGATCGGCCTGGCCGAAGCGCGTGAGAAGGCGCGCCAGGCGATCGCCGCGGTGCGCAGCGGGGTCGACGTCAACCGCGAGAAGCGGCGCGCCCGCGCTGCGGTTTCGCGTCGACGTGAAGCACGCGCCGAGACCGGTTTCGAGCCCGATAGCTTTGGCGCGATCGCCAACCACTACATCGCCC
>DATEQL010000260.1:0-2185 GCA_035272665.1 Allostellaceae bacterium | reverse complement strand
GCCTGGCCGGTCGGGTGCGCCGGATCGGGTTCGAGGCGGGTGAAGCGACCGTCCTCGACCACGGCGACGCAGCCGCATCGGGCGATGCAGAGCCCGCAATAGCCGTGAACGCGCTGCGTACGGGTAGGATCGGCCATCGCGTCTTGCTCCCTGTCAAGGACCAGCCGGCTTCAGCTTTGCGACAGCCTACACGAACACGCGGTTCCTGAGATGAATTTGGTTCGGCTATTCGGAAACCTCGTTCATGTGAGACCGCGGATGAAGTCGACCATCGCGGCTGTGACCTCGTCCGGGCGCTCCTGCTGGATCCAGCGACCGCAGCCCGGCAGCATGATCGTGCCGTGGAGCTGGGGAACCAAGGCCGACTGGTTGAGGATCGCCGTTTCCATGTCGGGATGGGCGAGCACCGGGTCGCGTTCGCCGACGAGGAAGAGCGCCGGGACGGTGACCCGCGCGCCGGCAAACGGGGCGAGCAGCTCCCAGTTGCGGTCGATGTTGCGGTACCAGTTGAGACCGCCGCGGAACCCGGTGCGGCCGAATTCCGCCGCGAAGAAATCGAGGTCGGTCTCGCTGAGCCAGGCCGGCAATGGCGGCAGGTTCGACGCATGGGTGAATACGCCACCTTGCCGCGGCACCATGTGCAGCGGCCTCGCATTGTCCGCGCGCCGCGATGCATCCCCCGAATGCCAATAGAGAATCAACCCAAGGGTCAGCCGGACGTCACGCTCGTAATCCGCCTCGGCCACGACGGGGGCCTGGTAGAAGATTGTGTCGTCGGTCTGCGGCATCAGCGTTGTCGGACGCACGCCCCCGCCCGGCCGAAACGGCACGCTGAGCGCGATCACCCCGCGGAAGCGGTCGGGCCGCAGCAATGCTGCGAGCCACGCGACAACGGCACCCCAATCATGACCGGCGAGGACCGCCTCTTCGGCACCCAACAGGTCGAGCAGCCCGACCATGTCGCCGACCACGCGCAGCAGCGTATATTGGTCGATCGCCTCCGGGCGTTCGGTCCGGCCATAGCCTCGCAGGTCCGGCGCCAGCGCGTGAAATCCAACTTCGGCTAAGTCGCCCAGCTGGTGGCGCCACGAATACCAGGATTCGGGAAAGCCGTGGCACAACAGGACCAGTGGACCGGCGCCCTGCTCGGCGACATGCATGCGGATACCATTGGTTATGACGGTGCGGTGCGTCGCCTCGGTCATCGTCACCTCCGCGCTCTGGGTGGCCTTGCCTTTAGCGTCCATGTCCGATCGCGATACGCGACGTGGACCTCTTCCTGTTCGAGGATTCTCCCGATTTCGGATGCGAGTTCGTTGAGCAGTATCCCAACTGTGTCATCGTCTATATCGGCGGCATAGAGCGGCAGCACCTCGCCGGTAAAGATGGCGACGGGCTCGCGATCGTAAGCGGCTTCGGCTTCCGAGCCCGCATAGACAACTTCACCGCGGGTAAACATGCCCGAGAGAAACGGTTCAGCACGAGCATCGCGCTCTCTCATCCAGCGGTGAGCCGCACGGATCGCCTCTTCGAGATCATAGATTCGGCCCGACGGGCCATAGCCAGCGCGCAAGCCCCACGTAATCTTGAACTCGCGCCGAGGACCTTCGGAGGTGGGAACGAGAAAGAAGCTCTTCATTGGCGAATCCGGACAGCTTCAATCCAAGATCAGAGTTGATCACGGCAGTAATTATGCGCTTTTCCTGCCGTTTTGGGCGCGCGATCTAATCACAGCGGCGCTTCTCACCTCGTCATGCACCGGCGGCCACAAAATCGAGACGGCGGAGGTGGTGTTCAGAGTACCTGCCGAACGCGGGGCCGCCGGCCATCCGTCAACGATCCGGCAACCAAGTCGTGCGAGAGATGGCTCTGTCAGTGTGACGGAGGACATCGCGCCATGGGCAGTCTGCCAACTTGGGCCGTATCGATCATCGCGGCTGTCGTTTTGCTCAGCCCTGCGCTGGCGTTCCTGATGTTCCTCGCAGTGGAAATCTTGATCGACCTTTTGAACGAAGCCGGCGTGCCGATGTATTTCGCGCCCATCGTCACCGGTGCCATTGGTTGGCTCCTCTTTCGGAAGCTTCGGCCGCCCGCGGAGGATGACGCCGCCGTCGCGACATGATGTGACCACACCGGATATCATCTGTCCGCTAGCTGCCGTATCGAGCAGTCGGGCGATCCCCTT
>DATEQL010000259.1:0-5023 GCA_035272665.1 Allostellaceae bacterium | reverse complement strand
CTCGATCGTGACCGGCGCGCCGCCTTCGGTCCATGGCATCGCCGGCAACTACTATCTCGACCGCGAAACCGGACGCGAGGTTATGATGACCGACGACCGGTTGATGCGCAGCGAGACGATCCTCGCGCTGATGGCCGCTGCTGGCGTCAAGACCGCGGCGGTCACGGCAAAGGACAAGCTGCGCAAGCTGTTGGGACGAAACCTCGCCGGCATCTGTTTTTCGTCGGAATGCGCCGCCCCTGAAATCGAGGCGATGGTCGGGCGGGCGAAACCCGAGATGTATTCGGCCGATCTGTCACTGTTCGTGCTCGATGCCGGGATCAGGCTGCTCGAGCGCGGCGCAGCCGATCTGCTCTATTTGTCCCTCTCCGACTACGTCCAGCATGCGCACGCGCCGGGCGACCGGGAAGCCGACGCCTTTCATCGGGCGATCGACGATCGGGTGAGGCGGTTCATCGAGCTCGGCGCGATCGTCGGCCTGGTTGCCGACCACGGCATGAACGACAAGGCGCGGCGCGACGGCGAGCCGAATGTCATTTTCCTCGAGGACGAACTCAACAACCGCTTCGGCGCCGGAGCGGTCCGGGTGATCTGTCCGATCACCGACCCGTTCGTGCGCCACCACGGCGCGCTGGGGTCCTTCGTCCGCGTCTACACCGGCAGGGTGACGGATCTCCTGTCGCTGATGGCGGCGAGCACAGCACTGCCCGGAGTGGCCCTAGTCCTCGACGGCCCGGAAGCGGCAAGGCGGTTCGAGCTGCCGTTCGACCGCGAGGCCGACTTCATCGTGCTCGGCGACGCCAACACGGCGATCGGCGCGTCGCGCTCCGAGCACGACCTCTCGGGGCTCGCCGGCCATCGTTTGCGCTCGCATGGCGGCCTCGCAGAGCGGCAGGTACCCTTCGTTCTCTCTCGCCCGCTCACCAGGGAGTACCGGTATCTTGCCGAGCCCCGCCCGTTGCGCAATTTCGACATCTTTGATTTTGCGCTCAACGGCGTCGAATAGGGGCTGCTCAACCCCGTAGCTCGGCGAAACGGGTGGCGACGACCTTCTCGTAGGGGATGTGGCCCTGCAGAATGCCGATGTCGCGCGCGAACTGGTTCATGCCGGCGACAAAGCTCGGCGAGATCGACGAATCGTAGTACGGCAGATCGCGACGGATCAGCTCGGCGATCAGCGTCGCCTCCTCCGGCGGAAAGAGCTTCCGGCCGACTTCCGCAGCGCGGCTCACATCCTCTTTTAGTGCGGCCTGCGTCTTTATGATTGCCCGGATCGCCGCCGCGGCTGTCTCAGGCGACAGGTCGATCAGCCGGTCGGTCGCCGCCAGTGACGACATCGTATAATTGAAGCAGGCTTTCGGCCCGTCGCCCCGGCGGACATCGAGGACGACCGTGCCAGCGCCGCGGCGCACCGCTATCTCGGCGCCCATGCCGTTCGCCCAGAACCCGTCGATCTTGCCCTCTTCGAGCGCCTTGGCCGCGGTCACACCGAAATTGACCACGCCGGTTCCGGACGCCCCCGGCACCGGGGCAATCGTTACCCGGTCGCGCTCCAAGTCGATCCCAGCCTCCATCAGCAAGCGCCGGAGCCCCATCTCGACCCAGGGTGCGGCCCCGATGCTGCGCCCCTTGACGACGTCGACATCACCTCGCCGGGCGCCGAGATCGGCGCGCATCACGAGAAACCAGTACATCCCCTGCGCCTGAGCGCAGAGCAGCCGTACGCCCTCCCACTCGGGGAAGGCGGCGAGTGCCGAATGCGCCGAGCCGCCGACGAAGTCGACGGCACCATCGCGCAGGGCGCGATAGGCCCTGTCGACCGGAAAGACCAGCTCGAGCGAGACGTCGAGCCCTTCCGCCTCGAAGAAACCGAGCTCGACCGCCGCCACGGCCGGGAAATAGGAGTTCGAGATCAAGTCGGGGACGGCGAGCTTCATCGGGAACTCCTTTTTCGATAGGAGGAAACCATATCAAGGCAAGGCAGGATGCGGACAGGGTGATGGAGATGAGCGAGAGGCACGAGCCCGTCGATTGGAAGATCCACGGCGTCAAGGTCATCCCCGGCGATCAGCTCGACCCGAATACGGCGCAAACCCCGGGCATGGAGCGCGCGGCCGCGATCAACCTTGCCCGGGTCGGGGCGCAGAAGATCTGGGCGGGCACGGTCAAGATCCACGCCAATGCAAAGACCGGCGTCCACCATCACGGCCATCTCGAAAGTGTGATCTACGTCTTGAGGGGGCGGGCGCGGATGCGCTGGGGCGACCACCTCGAATACGTCGCCGAAGCAGGGCCGGGCGATTTCATCTTCGTCCCGCCCTATGTGCCGCATCAGGAGATCAACGCCTCGACCGACGAGACGCTCGAGTGTGTGCTCGTGCGCAGCGACAACGAGGCTGTCGTCGTCAACCTCGATATCGAGCCGGTGGAGCGCCCGGAGCAAGTCCGCTGGATCGACCCGATCCACCGGCACGGTTAGCCGATGTCGATCAAGCTTCTCGCGTTCGCCACGAGCCTCGCTCTCGCCAGCGCCGCGCTGGCGCAGACCAATCAATTGGCGGTCAGCGACGCTTGGGCCCGCGCGACCCCCGGCAAGGCCGAAAACGGCGTCGCCTATCTGACGATCCGGTCGCCCACTCCCGACCGCCTCATCTCGGCCTCGTCGGCGGTGGCTAAGAAGGCAGAGCTCCACACGATGGAGATGGCGGGCATGGTCATGAAAATGCGGCCGCTTGCCGGGCTCGACATTCCCGCGGGTCAACCCGTTACCTTGAAGCCCGGCGGCGAGCACATCATGCTCATGGGCCTGAACCGGCCGCTGCGCGAGGGTCAGTCCTTTCCACTGATCCTGACCTTCGAAAAGGCCGGGGCACGCGCGGTGACCGTCGCTGTCGAGAAGCCCGGTGCGGCCGGTCCGGCACCACAGCGCTGAACGAGAGTCCGATAATGGCCCGCATTCTTCCAAGGCGTTTCGTTCCCGTCGCTGTGCTGCTCGCCGGCTTCGTAATTCTCGGAGCCGGCGCCTTTCTCGCGCTGTCGCTGCACGAAACGCCGCGGGGTGCGGCCGGAACCTTGCTCGCCAGCGCGATCGGCGGCCCCTTTCAGCTCGTCGATCAGAACGGCAAGACGGTCACGAATGCCGATCTCAAGGGGAAGTGGTCGCTCGTCTATTTCGGCTACACCCATTGCCCCGATGCCTGCCCGACCGCGCTCAACGACATTTCGATCGCGCTCGACGAGCTCGGGCCCAAGCGCGACGCGGTCCGTCCGGTGTTCATCACCGTCGATCCCGAGCGCGACACGCCGGAGGTGCTCAAATCCTATGTCACAGCTTTCGACGCCCCGATCTTGGCACTGACCGGAACGCCGGAAGAGATAGCCCAGGCGGCAAAGGGCTACCGCGTCTATTATGCTAAGCATCCGGAAACGGGTGGCGACTACTCGATGGACCACAGCTCGGTCATCTATGTGATGGACCCGGAGGGACGCTTTACCGCCAGCTTCACGCATGAGAACACGCCCGAGCAAATCGCCGAGCGGCTGAAGAAGTTGCTCGCGTAACCCTGAGGTTGTCGTTCCGGGGCGCGGCAGAGCCGCGAGCCCGGAATCTATGAACACCGGCTCTGGCCAGGAAGGCACCACCGCAGATTATCTAATCGGCACGGTCCGTGTTCATAGATCCCGGGCCCGGCCCTGTGGGCCGTCCCGGGATGACGTCTGCATCTGCTGCCCGCCGCCCATC
Source organism: Allostellaceae bacterium (assembly GCA_035272665.1). Classification (GTDB taxonomy): domain Bacteria; phylum Pseudomonadota; class Alphaproteobacteria; order ATCC43930; family CGMCC-115725; genus AP-15. The sequence continues at coordinate 1,281 of DATEQL010000259.1, read as the reverse complement.
AGCAGGCCGAGCTCGCGCTCGCTGGCTGCCGGGCCGAGCGCGCCGACGATCCGCCCCCCTTCCATCACCAGGATGCGGTCGGCGAGCGCGCGGATCTCGTCGAGATCGGCCGAGACGAGCAGGATCGCGGTGCCCGCCTCCTTCAGCGCCAAGAGGCGCCCGTGGATGAAGTCGCTCGCCGCGATATCGACCCCGCGTGTCGGCTGACCGACGACCAGGCAGGCGGGGCGACGCCCCATTTCGCGGGCACAGACGAGCTTCTGCTGGTTGCCACCCGAGAGGGTTCGGGTTGGTACCTGGGCCTCCGCCGGACGCACATCGTAATCCCGCAGAAGCCGCCGGACCGCCTCGGAGATCGCCGCCGGTGCCGCAAACCAACCCCGCGCGAAAGGCGGCCGGCGCTGGTCGCCGAGGATGGCGTTTTCTTCGGCAGTGAACTCGGCGATCAAAGCCATGCCAAGGCGATCCTCGGGGATATGGGCGAGCCCGAGCGCGCGCCTCGTGTCGATGTCGAGAGCCGCCGCCTCGTGCCCGGCGATGCGCAGCGAGCCCCGCATCGGGATCATGCCGGCAACCGCCTCCAGGAGCTCGGATTGACCGTTTCCGGCGACGCCGGCGATCCCGACAATCTCGCCGGCACGAACCGAAAGGCTGACATCGCGGAGCCCCGGGACCGTTAGGTCCTCGACTTCCAGCACCGGGGCACCCACCCCCTCTCCTCCCTCCCCCATATGCTGGAGAGGGGTAGGGTGGGGACGGCTCTCGCGCGACGGCAAGCGCCGGCCGATCATCAGCTCGGCAAGGCTCTCGGCATCGGTCGTCGCGGTGTCGAGCGTTGCAATGACGCGGCCGGCGCGCATGACGCTGACCCGGTCGGTGGCGGCAAGGATCTCCCTCAGCTTGTGGGTCACGAACAGCACCGTCCTTCCCTCGGCGGCGAGCCGGCGCAGCACCGTGAAGAGCCGCTCGCTTTCCTGCGGGGTCAGCACCGCGGTCGGCTCGTCGAGGATCAGGATCTCGGCACCGCCGCGCAGCGCCTTCAGGATTTCGAGGCGCTGGCGCAGCCCGACCGGGAGGCTCCCTGCGATCGCATCGGGGTCGAGCGCCAGGTCGAAATCGCGGGCGAAACGCGCGAGATCATCGCGCACCAACCGGGCGCCGTCGTGCAGCAGCGGGCCGCCTTCGGAGCCCAGCAGCAGGTTCTCGATCACGCTAAAGGTCTCGACCAGCACGAAATGCTGATGGACCATGCCGATCCCGGCGGCGATCGCGTCCTTCGGC
>DATEQL010000258.1:0-3636 GCA_035272665.1 Allostellaceae bacterium | reverse complement strand
GAGGCTTGCCAGCGCTCCCGCACCCAACGCCCGGCCGCCGGCGAACGGCAGCAGCATCCCTGTCAGACATGCACTGCCGCCCATGACACAACCACCCATCCGGCGCGGGACGATTGCCAGGCCGAGGGCCATGGGGAAGACGGCGCGAAGAATGGCGTGCCCGGGAACCCGCAGCTGGAGCTCACCCAGCGAACCGATGACCGCCGCGCTTGCTCCCACCAGCAGCAGAGCCACGATCTCTGCACGGGACACGGCGCGACCGGTGCGAGCGAGTGACGGCAATCGCCCCGACGCAATGAGCCCTTCGTGAACGCGCAGCACTCCGCTTGGCATGGTCGTCGTCTCCGAACCGTTGTGTTGTGCGTCGTCCTCCGCAGGCTGGGCTTCGATTCCGCCGCGGTATCGACCGTACCGGCTTGCAGGATGGGCCGCTCGACGACGCACCCGTCGATGATAGCAGCGCACGGTCTCCTTGCCACTTTTTCCTTGGTCGCGTGGGCGCCGTTATCGCGCCGTTTACCTGCCGTCATCGCGCCGTTTATGGGCCGTTTTCTCCGTTTTTCACCGCAGAATTGCAAAACGGCGCGCCCGCGAGCGGCACCCTCAGGCAGGTCGAAAAGGGGGGCATTCGGGTCATTCCTAATTGTCCTAAACGATTAGAAATAGAAATGGCCCCTTTTCGCCCACGCCGTTTGCGAGGAGTACAACGACGTTGCTACCGCCAGCCTGTGTTCGGCAGCCGCAAGCAGGTGGGCACGGTTCTGGTCTCTCAGGCTGCCGCCTCTCCGGGTGACGGTGCAGGCACAGCGGCAGGTCGTCGGACGTCTCTATCTTCCCCTGTCACTCGCCGGTAGAATGAGCGCGCAGGAGTACTGCGCAAGGGAGGACGATCCATGGAGATTCCGGTCATCGTCGAGCCGCTCGGGGGGGATGGCTATCGGGCCACCGGTGCGGGTGGGCTTTCGGTAGGCCTGACGGCGGAGGGAGCGACGCCCGCGGAAGCGATGGACCGATTGGTCGCCCAGGTTCAGACACGCCTGAAGGCGGGAGCGACGCTGGCCCAGCTGACTATGGCTGCCGGCACGGCCGCGTGGAAGCAAGATGCCGGCTATCTGCGCGATGAGCCCCTGTACGAGCCCTGGCGCCGAGGAAAAGGGGTCGGGAGTCGTTTTTGCTTGGCGGATGCTCAGGGACAGGGTAATGTCGGGAACGTTACGGCCCCAGGGACGTCTACGCAAACAGACGCCGAAGGGCCGAAATAACGACTCCCAACGCCTACGACAATCTTACAAAAACGCCTACCATAGTCTTCGAGACGGTTTTGTCTCGGGCCAACCTCCGGCCTGATCAGTAGCGACGGGACGGTGCCGAAGGGGCCAGGCCGAGGCTTGGCCCTGCTTCGGCCCCCGAAGGTGCATGGAGGTGTTCGCCATGTCAGACCGTGCCCCGTCCCGACCAAGCCGGCGTTCGCTGGTTCGCACTTCACAGCGCAGCCGTTCGGAACCCCAAGCCCTCAGGCGCGCCTATGAACTGGCGCTCCCCGTTGTATGCGAACCCTTGGCCGCGCAGTCTTCGGCCGAGGTGCCCAACTCCGTCCTCGCGCATCGCTTTGTCCCTCAAACTACCTTCGGAGGCTAAGCCATGAATGGCCGTAACGCTGACCTGCGCGTGGCACTGTATGCCCGCGTCTCGTCCGAGAAGCAAGCGGAAGCCAACACCATTGCCAGTCAAGTGGCCGAGCTGCGGCGGCGCATCGGCCAGGACGGTTGCACCCTCCGGGAGGAAGACTGCTTTGTCGATGACGGCGTCAGCGGCACTATCCTCGTGCGCCCCGCGCTGGAGCGCCTGCGCGACCAGGTGGCGCATGGCGCTATCGATCGGCTGTACGTGCTCGCCCCCGACCGGCTAGCACGCAAAGCCTCCTATCAAGCTCTGCTTATCGATGAATTGAGCGCGGCCGGCGTCGAACTGGTGTTTCTCAACCACGCCCTGGGCAAGAGCCCGGAAGATGATTTGCTACTGCAAGTGCAGGGCGTGATCGCCGAGTATGAACGCGCCAAGATCATGGAGCGTGCCCGCCGCGGCAAGCTCCACGCCGCCCGTCAAGGGAGTGTGAACGTGCTTGTACAGGCGCCGTTCGGCTACCGTTACGTCACCATTCAGGAAGGCGGCGGCCAGGCACGCTACGAGGTCGTCCTCGAAGAAGCGCGCATCGTCCGCCAACTGTTCACCTGGGTCGGTCAGGAACATCTGTCCTTGAGCGAAGTGTGCCGGCGCCTGGAAAAACAGCAGGTCCCGACGCGCACGGGTTTGGCGCGCTGGAGTCCGAGCACGATCGCGATGCTCCTCAAGAATCCCGCTTTCGTCGGCCAAGCGACCTTCGGCAAGACTCGTGTGGAACCTTGGCGGCCGGGGTTGCGGCCGCGGCGCGGTCGGTCGGCAACGCCGCGGCGGCCTTACTCGGTGACGCGCAAGGATACGCAGCCCATCGCCATCCCGGTACCCGCCCTGGTCAGTGGGGAGTTGTTCGAGGCGGCCAACGAACAGTTGGCGGAAAATCGGCGCCGCTATCGCCAGACGCGTCGTGGCGCCAGTTTCCTGTTGCAGGGCTTGCTGGTCTGTCCGGTGTGCGGCTATGCTTGGTGCGGACAGCCGCGCTATGGCAAGAACTCTGCTGGTCCCGAGGGTCGGCCCACGGGCTCGTATCGGTGTGCGGGTCGAATGCAGGCGCGACGGACACCGGAAGGCCAACCGTGTTGTGTTGCCAAGCCGATCCGCACCCAGGACCTGGACGAGGCGGTGTGGCGCGACGTTTGTCAGCTCCTGCGCCAACCGGAGAGGCTCGAGGCGGAGTACGAGCGCCGCTTGCAGAGCAAGGACGATCCTTCGCCCACGAGCCGCAGTTTATTGTCGCGCGTGGCGCAACTGAAGCGCGGCATCGCTCGGCTGATCGACGCCTACGGTGAGGGCTTGTTGGAAAAGGACGAGTTCGAGCCGAAGATTCGGCATCTGAAGGAGCGGTTAGGGCGTCTGGAAGCGGAGGAAAAAGAGTTGGCGCAGGAAGAAGCGCAACGCGCCGAGCTGCGCTTGGTGATCGGTGAATTGGCGGGATTCACTCAGCGGCTGGACCAGGGCCTGGAGGAAGCCGACTGGAACACCCGTAGAGAAATCATCCGCGCCTTGGTGAAGCAGATTGAGGTGAGCGACGAGCAGGTCCGCGTCGTCTACCGGGTCAACACCGTCCCTTTTGTTAAGGGCCCCATTGGGGGCGTTGCGCAAGATTGTCGTAGGCGTGCCGACCCCTTATCCGCCCCTGCTCGCGAAGGATGGCCTCGCCAAGGGCGAGGCTTTGCAGCGGTAACTGGCTGTCCGTCCAAGGGTTGGCGGTGTGGTGCTGCGGCATCGTCTCGGTGCCTCACTGCGGCTGCCGGCCGCGACGGGTGAACAAAACTCTGAGTGTCCCAGTTTTCCCCATGGCCCGCCCCACGCCCCGGTTGAGGGCGTGGCAGGCGTACCCACCCGTATGGCAGCGCCAGCGCCTCGGCATGCCCCGACACTACCCTGTCCCCTGAGCACCCGTCAAGCAAAAACGACTCCCGACCCCTTATCCGCCCCCTCACCTTCGCTGACGACCTG
>DATEQL010000257.1:0-5366 GCA_035272665.1 Allostellaceae bacterium | reverse complement strand
CTCGTCGTCCATGCCGATCACGGCATCGGCCGCTACGAGGCTCTGGAGACGATCGATGTCGCCGGCGCGCCGCATGACTGCCTGCGCGTGCTCTATGCCGGCGACGACAAACTGTTCGTCCCGGTCGAGAACATCGAGGTGCTGTCGCGCTTCGGCTCCGAGGATGCGGGGGTGCAGCTCGACCGGCTCGGCGGGCTTGCCTGGCAGTCGCGCAAGGCACGGGTCAAGAAGCGCATCCGCGACATCGCCGGCGAGCTGATCCGCGTCGCCGCCGAGCGACAGCTGAGGCCCGGCGATGTGGTGACGCCGCCAGAAGGGATCTACGAGGAGTTTGCCGCCCGTTTTCCGTATCCCGAGACCGAGGACCAGCTGACCGCTATCGCCGACACCCTCACCGACATGGCGTCGGGCAAGCCGATGGACCGGCTGATCTGTGGCGATGTCGGCTTTGGCAAGACGGAGGTGGCATTGCGCGCCGCCTTTATCGCGGCGATGGCCGGCTCGCAGGTCGCGGCGATCGTACCGACGACCTTGCTGGCCCGGCAGCATTACCGCAGCTTCACTGAACGCTTCGCCGGCCTGCCGTTGCGCATTGCGCAGCTGTCGCGGCTGGTCGCCGCCAAGGAAGCGCGTGAGGTCAAAAAGGAACTCGCCGACGGCCGCCTCGACATCGTCATCGGCACCCATGCGCTGCTCGCCAAGGATGTTCGGTTCGCCCATCTCGGGCTGCTCGTCGTCGACGAGGAGCAGCATTTCGGCGTCGCACAGAAGGAAAAACTGAAGCAGCTCAAGGCCGACGTCCATGTGCTGACGATGACTGCGACGCCGATCCCGCGCACCCTGCAATTGGCATTGTCGGGCGTGCGCGAGATGAGCATCATCGCCTCGCCGCCCATCGATCGCCTGGCCGTACGCACCTTTGTCATGCCCTACGACCCGGTGACGATCCGCGAGGCGATCATGCGCGAGCGCGACCGCGGCGGGCAGATCTTCTATGTCGTGCCGCGGATCGCGGATCTCGACGAGGTACGCGAGCAGCTGCGCGAGATCGTGCCCGAGATCAAATACGCGGTGGCGCACGGCCGCATGGCACCCAGCGAGCTCGAAGCGGCGATGACCGCGTTCGACGAGCGCGCGTATGACCTATTGCTGTCGACCAACATCATCGAGAGCGGCCTCGACATCCCGTCCGCCAACACGTTGATCGTGCATCGCTCGGACATGTTCGGGCTGGCTCAGCTCTACCAGCTGCGCGGCCGCATCGGGCGAGCCAAGGTCCGCGCCTATGCCTATCTGACCCTGCCGGAGAAGAAGAAGCTGACGGCGACGGCGCAGCGCCGGCTCGAAGTGATGCAGACATTGGACAATCTGGGTGCCGGGTTTCAGCTGGCGAGCCACGACCTCGACATCCGCGGCGCCGGCAATCTGCTGGGCGACGAGCAGTCGGGTCACATCCGAGAAGTCGGGATCGAGCTCTACCAGCACATGCTCGAAGAGGCGGTCGCCGCCGCGCGGACCGAGGGCGGCGACGAGGCGGCACCCGAAGAGTGGAGCCCGCAAATCACGATCGGCACACCCGTGCTGATCCCGGAGGGCTATGTCGCCGATCTCGGCGTGCGCCTCGGGCTCTACCGGCGCATTGCCGCACTCTCCGATCGGCGCGAGATCGACGGCTTTGCCGCCGAGCTGATCGACCGCTTCGGGCCATTACCATCCGAGGTCGAGAATTTGCTCGAGATCATCGCCATCAAGCGCGCCTGCCGCGAGGCCGGGGTCGAGCGGGTCGAAGCCGGGCCCAAGGGAGCCGTGATCGCGCTGCGCGACAACCGGTTCGCCAACCCGGCCGGTCTCGTCGAGCTGATCCAGCGCAATGCCGGGACCTTGAAGCTTCGCCCGGACCAGAAGATCGTCTACCTGCGCAACTGGGAAGACGAAAAGACCCGCCTCGCCGGCGTCGCCAAGCTGCTGCAGGCGCTGGTCAAGATCGCCGGCGGCACCAAGCCCGAGACCGATGCCACCCTGCCGCAACCGACGCCCGCGCTGGTCAAGCCGAAGGTCGCGCGACGGGCGTGAGAGCCCAAACAGGCTGATCAGCTCACGGCGGCTTCCGTGATCGCGCAATATTGCCCCGCCCACGGAATCATGCGGCACCGCGAGCGGTGCAGAGACAGCGCAGGAACACACTTACCGTCTGGGTTCGTCCACTTCAGCTGCAACCGTCCCATGACCGCCCGTCTTACGAAGCCCCGCCGTCGTTTGCGGTGCCGGTAATCGCGATACTGGTATTCGCCGCATGATTCGAACCGGGGATCCCGGGCGAAATCCGATTCGTGAATTGGTGTTTACTTCTTCAAGTAAGATAGAAAAAAAGATTTCCTGGACAATATAGGGATGTCTTTCAGCGTTTCAGCGTGCGCTCGGAATCTGCTCGGCGACCGAAAGTGTCCGCCAACAAGGAGACCGACTGGCGGAACTGCGCGCAGGTATTTGACATCGAGAGACCTGTCTCCGCCGTGAAAGATTTGGAACAACAGTTATAAAGGAAATAGCAAATAACCAGAAAGTGATATCAAGGCCGGCAGCGGTACCTCTCGGAAAGAGCTTGGTACATGTGTTTGCCGAACAGGGTCACCCAATTATCCGGCATGCAGCGGAGCCAGAAGAACGGTTTCAAGATCTAACCGGCTTCGAAAGATGCCTGCAAATTGCCGTGGAAGTCTTCGAACTGGCTGGGGCCCCCTCGCGCAGGCGCGTTCGGCGAGCCGGGCGCTGAATAGACGCGAGTTGACGATCTTCCCCGACGGTGCTCGCGACGGATAGGCCAATCCGACAAAGAGGGGTACCGGGCTCTGCGGGGTTCGTTATGCGCCCCCGACCTAGTTCACCGAGCCCTTCGAGATGAGCGTTTCCGCAATCTCCGAACACCTCAAGATACTATTCGCGCTGGCGTCGGCGTCGTATCGCCCGAAAGTAGAAGACCAAGGCGAACATCGATTTTTTCGAATATAGGCGCATGCACTAAACAGTCTGAACCACTATCGTACCGTTTGAAAAACGCATTGTAGTTCCCAGCAGCCCGTGTGCTCAGATAGCGAAATTCACCGCGACGGTATTGCCGCCGCTCAATAGCACGCCGACGTGTTCGCCCGGTCGGGGGGCATACCGACCTGAAAGCAGCGCCGCGAAGGCGGCGGCACCTCCCGGCTCGGCAACGACTCTCAGCGTCTCCCAAAGGGCCTGTTGCGCGCGGGTGATAGCATCGTCAGGAACAAGAACGACCCGTTCCACATGGCGCTCGGCGATCGGAAAGACGAGCCTGCCGACACGGCGCGGCGCCAGAGAATCCGCCGCAATCCCACCCGTCTCCGCATCGACGGGTTCTCCCGCCTCGAGTGCCATCGCCAGTGTGGGGGAGGCTTCCGGCTCGACGGCAACGACGCTGATCCTCCCGCCATACCAAGCGGCGATGCCGCCGATCAGTCCGCCGCCGCCGACGGCGACGAGAAGCGTGTCGAGGTCGGGGGTCTGTTCGCCAAGCTCCAGGCCGATCGTCCCTTGGCCGAGTAGTGTCTCGCGCTGATCGAAAGCATGGATCGAGAGCGCGCCTGATTGCGCGGCCCAAACCTCGCTCTCGGCGAGCGCATCGGCGTAGCGGTCACCGGTGACGACGAGTTCAGCGTGGTAATCGCGGATTCGCTGGACTTTTGCGGGCGATGAGATGCTCGGCACGAAGATCTTTGCCGGTATCCCGAGCTTCATGGCCGCGTACGCAACCGCTGCCCCGTGATTACCACCCGAGGCAGCGACCACGCCGGCTTTTGGAATCTCTCGCGTGAGCAGGTTAGCGAACGCACCCCGCGGCTTGAACGAGCCCGCGTGCTGGAGAAGTTCGAGCTTGAAGCTGAGGCGCCCGGCCGCGAGCCCGAAATCCGCCGCATCGGCTTCGATGACCGGGGTCCTTCGGATGTAGGGCCTGATCAGCCGCTCGGTTTTTGCGATGGCGTCGCGATCGATACCATCTTCGTCTGGGATGCACACGGCCCGGTTCCTCACATGGTCCCCCGTAGGCTGGATGTCTGCGTCGAGGGAGCGCCCGGGGAGGCATCATAACTTCATCGCGAGGCGGCTTCACTGCTATGTGCAGCCCCCTCCAGCGGCTGTAGTTCGAAGACCGGGTAACGCGACGCCAGGCCGTTGAACGATTCCACCGCCGATCCCTTCGGAATAGGGAAGAAGCGCTGTACCTCGCTCGCGACGAGATAGGCCTTGAGAACCGGTGGACGCATACTGGGGGGAAGCTCGCGTACGGCATAGCGGCGACGGCGCATGGCGCGGACGAGCATGACTTCGCCTGCCGTGCGGGCATTGCGCGCCCAGTTGCAATTGCCGCGAGCGCAGACAAGATAGCGCTGCCCTTCGAGATCGAGCAGGTCCACCGGCAGCAAGATTGTCCTGCCGCTTTTTCGCCCACGGACTTCGAGAACGTAGAAGTGGCCGCGGATCAGGCCAATCCAAACCAGAGAAACGAGGACCCGACCAAAGATGCGTTCGATAGCACCCGGCCTGAGGTAGCTTCGATCATTACCGGGCATCGGTCATTGTCTCGGGCAATAGCGTGCCTTTCTTATCGCCCTCAGCTGCGCTCTCATTCCTGCCGATCCGGCTGGAGAAACTGGTCGACGCGGCGACTATCACGCTGTGACCGATCCCGACAGTTGCCCGTGCGTCGAAGAGGTCCGAGCGCCAGGCACGGCCGCGTGAGACTTTCGAGCGCCGGCCGCCCGCCGGACGTAATCGAGCCGGCGGGTGTGGCTCAAATTTCGGTGATAAACCATATATCTTATACCCGTATTACGGGTATTATGCTATGATTGCTAAATGCGTTCGAACCCCCGAGGACTAGCGGTTGGCGGTCGCGATGGCTGCTTTTTGATCGTCGATCGTGTGGCGATGGATTTTGTCGTGGGCGTCCGATCCCATACCGGAGAGGTTCTGTCTGTCTATCTGATGGATGCCGACATCGAGAAGCTGGTGAAGTTTCTTTGTGAGAAAGACGATTAAACGGCTGAGACGTTTTCTATATCCCGGCAGAGACATGTCAGCCACTCGATTCATTGGAAAAACGGGCGAGATCATCAAGAACGCTGGCAATCAGCTCTTGGCGGCGCGGATCCCGAGCTTCAGGCGTCGCAGCAAAAAGCTCGATAAGATATCGCGCTCTTTCCGCAACCGCAGGCCAGCCGGCTGACGGAGCAGCCAGGGCGTAGCGCTCGAATTCCTCTTGGCGATGGCGCAACGCCGATTGATCGGCCTGGACCTCACGCAGGTGCCGGCGGGTTTCCGTCAATTTCTGAGCGGCCATGCCG
>DATEQL010000256.1:0-7482 GCA_035272665.1 Allostellaceae bacterium | reverse complement strand
GGGAACCCTAAATGTCCGCTGTCCACACAATGCGGCCGGTGAGGCTAGCCTCGCGCTTCAATCGGCAAGGTGAGGGTCGATCCCGAGCGTAACTTTTCCAATGTACTCGAACGTCGCTGCGCGAGTCATTACCGCGATCCGCGAGGACGAACTTTACGTGTTTACGTATTCGCAAATGCGCACCGAGGTAGAGGAGCGGTTTGCCGCAATTCTGGCGGCGATGGATAAAGCCGCGGCTCGCTAGATCCGGGAATATGGGGGATGTCGGTTTATTTAACGCGCGGCAGCGAGCTGCGCAATCGGTTCAATTGGCTAGCACTGTTTCGTGCGTTCTGCGTGCTTACCAACCCATTCCAGTTCTTAATTGCGCTGCTGCAGGGCCAAGCGCCGGAAACCGTTCTGGTACGCACGCCGGTTGGTAGGGTCACACTCACGCTACGGAATATCGAGAATTTGAAAACATTATTCAGTATCTTTTGCCGACAGGACTATTACGTGTCGCAAGAGAAACCGTACCTTTTCCTGGACATCGGGGCAAATATCGGCCTCGCTGGAGCATATTTCCTGAGCCGTAATCCCAACAACATCGTGAAGTGCTTCGAGCCCGATTTGGCCAATATTGATCACCTGAGACGCAACCTCGCCGCATTTCCCGGTAGAGGCGAGATCATCGACCATGCCGTCGCGGTGCGCTCGGGTGTCACTGTTCTATACCGATCCGCGGACGGGAAACACAGCTCGCTCAGCCGTTCCGAGCGAGCACACACACCGCAGGAAACAATAACGAGCGCGTTTGACGAAATCGTCAAAAACGCGTCTCTGACGAACCTCCCTACCGTGATCAAACTAGACGTTGAGGGAATGGAGCTGGAACTAGTGAAGAGCGTTAAATTCGAGCACTACGATCACGTGCACCGACTGATTTGCGAAGGCGTCGGATACGCGCAATGGATCAGCCGGCCCCACGCGCTTACCGTCCGGAATGGGTATATCGAGGATTTCAGTTTCGTGACGTGAAAGAACCGGCATCGCGCGACGGAGCTCATGTGTCGAAACCGCACACCGAAATTTACGACGCGATCCGCTCCCGGTAAGCGGCTGGGGTGAGGGCCGTTCGCCGTTCGACCGGATGGTATCGTCATCTGAGCGATTTTGCTTAAATACGCGGCGATGCCGGCACGATCCTTTGCCCTGGCGCTGCTGCTTCTGCTGTGCGCGACACCGGCCGGCCGGGCCGCCGAGCCCGCCGGCGCGACCGTCGTTTTGCAGCTGCCGCCGTCGATGTCGCCCGACGCGGTCAAAAGCCTGATCGCCGATCTCGCCGCCAAAGGCGTCCAGCTCGCGGCAAATCTCCCCGATCCTCCGGCGGCGGCTTCTCCGGGTTTGCTGACCACCGCCAATTTGGCGGCGCAGGTGTGGGAGGCGACAAAACAGGCGATGCGCGCGGTGCCGGTGCTCCTTGAGGCACCGCACGTCTGGATGCGGCGCGTCGAGGCCGAAGGGGGCACGCGCGAGGCTGCACTGTTGTTTTGGACCATCGCGCTCGCCGGCTTCGTGGCGGCGCCGCTGATCGGGATGGGGATCCGAGCGCTGCTCGATCGCGGGCCGGTCGTCGAGCCGGGGCTCGCGCCGCGCCTGCGTGCAGCCTCTATCAAATTTCTTGTCGCGGTCGCCGGCCTCGCCGTTTTCGCTTTCGTTTACTGTGCGGCGCTGCTGGCGGTCTCCGCGGGTCGGCCGATCCTCGAAGCGACCGCCGACCGGCTGGTCTGGACGGCTCTACAATGGCGGCTGTCGATCGTCCTGCTGTCGATTGTCGTATCGCCGCACCGCTCGGACCTCCGGCTGCTGGCGATCGACGATGCCGATGCGCGGGTCTGTTCCCGCTGGTTCTCGGTCTATCTGGCGGTCGCCCCGCTCAACTTTTTTGTCGTCTGGCTGGTCGAGTGGCTCGACTTCGGACAGGACGCATTGTTCGGCGCAGCGTTCGTTTTGGGGCTGGTCATCACCCTTTACAAGGTCGCCATGTTCTGGACGACCCGCCGCCCGATCGGGCGGGCCATCCTGGCGGCGACCGGCGGCGAGCCCGGCCCGATCCGGCGAGCGGTTGCGGCCTCCTGGCACTGGGTCTTCATCGCTTTGTCGCTCGGCATATTCATCGCGGCGGGGATCGAGTTCTCGCTTGGGAAGGGCGCCTGGGTCGCGCGCGCCTCGACCGCGACCCAGGGGATCGCGGTCGCCCTCGCGGTGCTGGGGCAGGCGAGCCACAATCTGATCGCACGGCTTTTCGCCGGCGACGCGACGGACATCAGGTTGACCCTGCGCCGCGCGCGGTTTCGCCGTGCGCTCAGTCGGCTTTCCGACGCGTTCCTATGGATCCTAGGGGCTGCCTTGCTCGGCGAGACCTGGGGTCTCGACCTCGTCGACCCCGCGCCCGGCAGCGTCGAAAGGCTGTTCGTGCGGCCGGCCCTCGAAGCGGCGGCGACGGTCGTCGCCGCCTGGATCTTGTGGACCGCGCTCAGCGCGGTGATCGACGAGAAGATGCCGCCGCCCACGACACCGGGAGACGAGGACGAGATCCCGGGCTCGGCCTCGCGGCTCGACACCTTGCTGCCGCTCTTACGCAACACCCTGCTGATCGGGCTCGCCGTCGTCGCGGTCATCGTCGCCCTGGCAACCCTCGGTCTCGATATCGGCCCGCTCCTCGCCGGGCTCGGTGTCGTCGGCATCGCTATCGGCTTTGGCGCGCAGAGCCTGGTCCGCGACGTGATCTCGGGGCTCTTCTTCCTAATGGAGGACGCCTTCCGGGTTGGTGAGTACATCGACACCGGCAGGCTGCGCGGCACCGTCGAAGGCATGTCATTGCGCTCGGTGCGCCTGCGCCACCAGAATGGTCAGGTGCACACGATCCCGTTCGGTCAGGTCCAGTCGGTCACCAATTACAGCCGCGACTGGTCGGTCATAAAGTTCAACCTCCAGCTCGAGCCCACGGCCGACATCGAGACGGTGCGTAAGGTTATCAAGCGTGTCGGCCAGGAGCTGCTCGACGACCCGGAAATCGGCGCCGAGTTTATCCAGCCGCTGAAGATGCAAGGGGTTATCGATGTGCTGCAAACAGCGCTCGTCGTGCGCTGCAAGTTTACCGTCACGCCGATACGCCCGACCTATATCCAACGCCGGGCGCTGCAGCGTCTGATCGAGGCCTTCAGCGCCGCTGAAATTCGCTTTGCAGCGCCAAATTTCACGATGCAGCTCGCCAGCTCCATCGCGGGCTGAGGGAGCGGGCTCCCGATGTTTGCTCAGCGAGTTGCGTCCCGCTAAGCTGTTTGTCGAAAGGAGAACTGCCATGGCTACCAGAGCCCCGTTCCTGAAGACCCGATATGGCGGCTACTTCCACCGCGAGGTCCCCGAGGAGGACGCTGAGCTCACCCATGTCGGCGCGGGAAGCCCCTGCGGCGAATACATGCGTCGCTTCTGGCAGCCGATCTGTTTCTCGGACGAGCTGCGCGACCTGCCGCGTCGGGTCAAAATCTTGGGTGAGGAGCTGGTGGCGTTCCGCGACCAGAGCGGTGCTGTCGGCTTATTGGAGCTGCACTGTCCCCATCGGGGCACGTCTTTGGAGTTTGGGCTGGTCGGCGCCCGGGGGATACGCTGCTGCTATCACGGGTGGCTCTTCGCGACAGACGGGACGATTCTCGAGACGCCGGGCGAGCCGGCGGAGAGCACGCTCAAGGACCGTCTCTATCACGCAGCCTATCCGACCCACGAAGACCACGGCATCGTCTTTGCCTATTTGGGCCCGCCCGACCGGCAGCCGCCTTTCCCCAACTACGACAGCTTTAGCCGGCCGGGCTATCGGCTGATCCCGGGCCGACAATATTTCTATCCGTGCAACTGGCTGCAGATCATGGAAAACACCATGGACCCGGCCCATACGGCGTTTCTCCATACCATCGTCAGTGGTGCCGTGTTCACCAACGAGTTCGGCGTGTTGCCCGAACTGGACTTCGTCGAGACCCCGGTGGGGATGATCTATATCGCAACCCGGCGGGTGGGGGACAACGTCTGGGCGCGGATGGTGGAAGCCGTCTTGCCCAACCTGCAGCAGGTGGCACCGATTTGGGAAGACGGCCGCGAGGAGCATACCTTCAGCGGCCCGATGATGAGCCGCTGGATCGTGCCGGTGGACGACACCAACACGATGTTCATCGAATTCCGCCATGTCAGCGAGACCGAAGGTGTCACGCCCGCTTGGTGGGCCGACCGCGACATCATGCTTTCCGGCCAGATCGCCGCGGAATCCTACGAGGACGGCCAGCGGCACCCCGGCGACTATGAGGCGCAAGTCTCGCAACGGCCGATCGCCGTCCATGGCTTGGAGCACCTTGGCGCCACCGATCGCGGGGTCACGATGTTCCGCAACCGGATCAGACGCGACATACGTGCCGTCGCCGCCGGGGATGCCCCCGCCGGTCTGTACCGCAACGGTGGAGCGGTCATCCCGACATATTGTAACGACACGGTTGTGTGCGCGCCGACAGCGGAGAACCCGGCAATAGACCGTCAAATCATGCGCGAGACCGGGCGACGGCTCGCCGAGGCCTACCTCAAGGATCCGCCGCTGGTGACCGGACATTGGTGAACGAAGGGAGGCGAGATAGACCGAGATGACCCCTCTGGAAAGTGCCGTTCTTGGCCCAGGCATCCGTTCCCGCTTCGTGCCCGATATCAACGGGCTGCGCGTACACATGCTGGAGGCCGGCTTCGAGGCCATGGGGCGGCCCCTGGTCTTGCTCCTCCACGGCTTTCCGGAGCTTGCCTACTCCTGGAGGAAGGTCATGTTGCCGCTCGCGGCGGAGGGGTTCCACGTCGTCGCCCCCGACCAGCGAGGGTATGGGCGCACCACCGGCTGGGGCGGGGACTATGATGGCGATCTCGCTTCCTTCCGAATTCTGAACGCGGTCAGGGATGCCCTCGGTCTCGTCTCGGCGCTCGGCTATCGCGACGTCGCGTTGGTCGCCGGGCACGATTTCGGCGCCTCGGTCGCCGCCTGGTGCGCGCTCGTGCGGCCCGACGTGTTCCGTTCTGTAGCGTTGATGAGCGCTCCGTTCGCCGGCCCGCCGGCATTGCCTTTCGACACGGCGAACAACCCGCCGCAGCAAAGCTCGTCGGGGGTCAGCATCCACGAAGAGCTGGCGAAACTCGATCGGCCGCGCAAGCACTATCAATGGTATTACTCGACCCGGCAGGCCAATGCCGATATGCGGGATTGCCCGCAGGGCGTCCACGCCTTTCTACGCGGCTATTTTCACTACAAGAGTGCCGACTGGCTCGACAACAAGCCCTTCCGGTTGAAATCCTGGACCGCCGGCGAGCTGGCAAAGATGCCCACCTACTACATCATGGATTTGCACAAGAACATGGCGGAGACCGTGGCGGCCGAGATGGCGTCGGCCGCCCAGGTCGCGGCATGTCGTTGGCTTCCGGAGAACGAGCTCGCTGTTTACAGCGCCGAGTATCAGCGCTCCGGGTTCCAGGGCGGGCTCCAGTGGTACCGGAGCCGGACGGAGGGCAGGTTCGACAGCGAATTGCAATTGTTCTCGGGCCGGACGATCGACGTGCCCTCGATCTTTATCGCGGGCAAAAGCGATTGGGGCACTTACCAGCGTCCTGGCAATTTCGAGCGCATGAAAGAGAGCGCCTGCGCGCGGATGCTGGGCTGCCATCTGATCGATGGTGCCGGCCATTGGGTGCAGCAGGAGCAGCCGGAGCGGGTGTGCGAGCTGCTGATCGAGTTTCTGCAACGGCAATAACAGACAGGAGGAGTCGATGAAGGCGGTGCTGTTGACAAAGCATGGCGGACCGGAGGTGCTGCGCCTGAGCGAGGTGCCGGACCCGACCCCTGGCCCAGGCGAAGTCGTGGTCGACATTCACGCAGCCAGCATCAATGCGGCCGACTACAAAGTGCGCCTCGGTGGCCCCGGCCACAATCTGAAGTTTCCGTATATTCTGGGCCGCGACTTCTCCGGCGTCGTCAGCGCGCTTGGTGCCGGCGTTTCCGATTTTGCCGTGGGTGACGCGGTGTTCGCGGTGACCGACCAGGGGATCGAGGGGGCCTACGCCGAAAAGAACGCGATCAAGGCTGCGATCATCGCCAAGAAGCCCGACCGGCTCGGCCATGCCGAGGCCGCGGTGATGGGGCTGACGAGCCTGACCGCGCTGTGGGCGGTCGAGGATACCGCGAAGCTCCAGCCGGGCGAAACCATCCTGATCCACGGTGGCGCCGGCGGTGTTGCCGGCTTTGCGATCCAGCTCGCCAAGCACATCGGCGCCACGGTAATCACGACCGCCAGCGCCCGCAATCACGGCTATGTCCGCAGCCTCGGGGCGGATCGGGCAGTCGACTACAACACGCAGGATTTCACCACCGCCGTTCACGATTGCGACGTGGTGTTCGACACGGTCGGCGGCGAGGTGCAGGTGCGCTCCTACACCGTGCTGAAGCCCGGCGGGCGGCTGGTCTGGATCGCCGCGGCGCCCGCGGGATTTCAACCGACGCGCAAGGACGTCCAAGTCCTACGCCCGAACGTCAAGCGCGACCGCGCGCATCTCGAGCGGATGCTCGAGCTCCACGATAAGGGTGCGGTCTGGCCGCCGGCGATCACCCGCTATAACCTCGCCGACGCGGCCGAGGCGCACCGGGTCAGCGAAGGGCGTCACCTGCAGGGCAAGCTGGTGCTGATCGTCCGCTGATTCCTATTCCAAGAGGAGGAGAAACCCATGGCAGACAACCGACAGATGGTCATCGACCTCGACAAGAAGCGCATGACCGCGATGGCGCAGAAGGATGTCGCGACGTTGAATGCGTTGTTGGCCGACGACCTCGTCTACACGCACTCCTCGGCGCGGCTCGACACCAAGCAGAGCCTGATCGGGGCGATGGAATCCGGAGCGACGGTCTACACCGCAGTCGAACCTTCCGATGTCAAGGCGCAGGACTTTGGCGATACGGTCGTCTTGACCGGATCTTGCCGCATCAGCGTCATGTCCGGCGGCCGACCCAACACGTTCGGCGTACGATATACCGATGTCTATGCCAACAAAGGCGGGCGATGGCAGATGGTGGCTTGGCAGTCCACCCGCCTGCCGGAGTGACCTAAAGCAGATCGGCCACCGCCTCCCGGTACCGGGTGATCGCCGCCAGATGCTCGGCGGCGCTGCGGCCGGCGCGACCGGACGGTCAAGTCCGGGGAGACGCGGGCTTGCCGGGAGGAGGAGCAGGCCCCGACATCTCCGGGACGAGAACGCCGCCGGCGCATCTGCCTATTGGCTAACTCTCGTCCGGTACGGGCAGGCTGGCGGCCCAGATTGAACGATCGCGGGCAGCAATTCTTTCACGCCGAACTCGGTCGCGTTCAATTGCATGTTCTTTGAGCGCTGCCCGGTCGGCTGCAGCAACTCTGCCTTGCGTTGGCAGAACACAGG
>DATEQL010000255.1:0-8610 GCA_035272665.1 Allostellaceae bacterium | reverse complement strand
TTGTGGGAGGCCCAGCTGGACGAAGATCCAATTGAACGCGCTATAGGACGGGTCAAACAGCCAAAACCAAGCGAGCGTGCTCATCGCCGGCGGGATAACCCAGGGGATCAGCAGCATGCCGCGCCACTTGCGCTGACCTTTTGCCGGGAGGTTGTGCACAAAGTGCGCGGCAATGAACCCGATCAGCGCTTTAAAGATGACCGCGGTGACCGCGAACAGCACCGTCTGTTCGACCACCATCCAAAACGTGTTACGTCTGAACAAGAATTTAAAATTGTCCAACCCTACGAAGTGCTGCATCGATTTGTTCATCATTGCCAAGCTTATCGAATAGAACGCCGGGTAGACGACGAGACAGGCAACGATGGTGATCAGCGGCAGTGTCATGAAAAACGCGATCGTCGACTTTCGCCGCACAAGTTTTTGCATGGTGATCTGTGCGCGCGCTGCGGGGATGCGGAGGTCGCGGGCGACAATATCGGCCATTTATCTGCTCCCTTTGTTGCTCACCGCCGGACTGTCGCCGCGCCCGCTAATTCGATATCGGTTCGCCCTAGTCAACATAGCGCGGTAATTTCACCTACCTTCTCAAATCCGCGTGAAGCGCACAATCTCCGAGGCGCCCCAAACCGCGGCGCTCATTGTACCGCAACTATGCGAATTTTCTTCATCTATTTTGCGGTTGCTCTTGCTCCGAAGGCGCGTCTCCGAGAGCGGGGCTGAAGATGCCGGCATCGTCCTGCCGTCCGCCGCCGTGCCGCTCCAGTTCCTGGGCATAGCGGCGCAGAGCATAGGCTTCGCTAATATAGCCGATGATCCGGCGGTCTTTGACGTTATCGATGACCGGCAGCGTCTCTTGCGCGGCTTGGCTGAACCGGTCGAGCGCGGTGCGCAGATTTTCTCCCGGCAGCAAGAACGAAGCCGGCTTCGAGACGAGGTCTCCCACGGTCTTGTTACCGTCGGCGCCGTTCGCCGGGGTCGGTTCGCCGGGATCTACGCTGCCGCAGAGCCCGCCGCGGTCGTCGACGACGAATACATGCCTCGCGCTACCGGCCGGAAAGCGCCGGTGCAACTCATCGAGCGGTAATCCGGCGGCGATCACCGCCGGGTCGCGCCGCATCATCGGACCGACCAGCAGCTCGTTGATCCAACCGACATCCTCAGGGCTGCGGATGGTCAGGCCGCGCAGGTGAAACCGCCATGTCGCGAACGAGTAGCCGAACCAGTGGCGCACCGCGATCGCCGCGGTGACGACCCCGACCATGACCCCGATCGTCGCTGCAAAGTCGCCGGTTGTCTCGAGCACGATCATGATCATCGTCATCGGCGCGCCGACAATCGCCGCGGCGACGGAGCCCATGCCGACCAGCGTGTAGATCAGCGGATCCGCGCCGAGATAGGGGCCGAGCCGAGCCAGCATCTCGCCGATAAAGCTGCCGAACAGGCTGCCAAGGAACAGCGAGGTGCTGAACAGCCCACCGCGAAATCCCGAACCTATCGACACTGCGGAAGCGACGATCTTCGCCACAATCAGACCGCCGAGAAAAGGAAGATCGAAGCCCGAATGCAATACCCGCATAATGCCGCCATGCCCACCGCCGAGAATCTGCGGGAACTTCAGTGCCATCGCACCAACCAGGAGGCCGCCGAGCGCCGGCCGGGCCCAGCGCGGCACCGCCAACGAGCGGAACAGCGCTTCGGTCGACGTCACCCCTTTCATGACCACGATGCCGAGCCCTGCTGAGGCGAGACCGACGCAGAAAAAGGCGGGATAGTCGGAAGGTGAAATCGTAATTTCATGCCAGACGACGAATATCGGGTTCGATCCGACGAGGCCGCGGACAACGAGCGCCCCGGTCAATGCCGCGATGCCAACCGGAGCCAGGGTCTGTAACGTATAAGCGCCGATGATTAGCTCGAAGGCGTAGAAGGCGCCGGTGAGCGGGGCATTGAAGGCGGCCGCGATCGCGCCGGCGGCGCCGCAGCCGACGAGGGTGCGGACGTCGTCACGGCGCAAGCCGAGCCATCTGCCGAGCCGCGATGCGAGCGCGGCCCCGAGCTGGGTATAGGCCGCCTCGAGCCCTACCGAAGCGCCAAACCCGCCCGAGAGCAATGTCACGCCGACCAGGCCCAGGCTATCGCCCACCGACATCCGGCCGCCGAACAGCGCGTTCGCCTCGATCGCATCGACAACCTCGCGTTGGCGCCAGCGGCGCAGAAGGGTCGCGGCAAGGCCGACGAGCAGGCCCCCGAGCACCGGCATCAGCAGCACCCGGGCTGGCCCGAGGTCGATATCGCTCAAATGCCCCTCTTCGGGCATCGCGAACGCGAGCCACCGTAGCTGAGCCAGTAGCAAGTCGATTAGAACCACGCCGATACCCGCCGCGACGCCCGCGCCCACCGCGAGTACGAGAAGGAACAGATCGCTGTCGCGCAACTGCGGCTCGGCGCGCCGGCCATCGGCTGCCGCGGCGCCGGTCTCTTCTACCCCCTCGGGAGGTGCAATCTCGGCCACACTCGAGCGCTTAGGCCAGCTGGCGGGAGCCGGCAAGAGCAGTCGTGAAAGATCGACGATTACGGACCGCAGTTGGCTGCTTCCTATGGGACGAACTACCTCTACCGTTCAGTCAGCTTCAGCTCGATGCGCCGATTGCGGCGATAGGCATCCTCGACATTGCGCGGATCGATCGGCTGCTTGTCGGCGAAGCCCGCCGCGCCAAGGCGTGAGGCGGGTATCCCCTCGTCGATGGCAAAGCGCACCACCGATATCGCGCGCGCAGTCGACAATTCCCAATTCGACGGAAACTGGGGATTACTGATCGGCCGGCGGTCGGTATGGCCGTCCACTCGCAGGATCCAGTTGATATCCGGCGGGATCTTAGCGGAGATTTCCTTCAGCGCGGCGATCACCGGCGCGAGCTCCTGTTTGGCGTCGTCGCTGAGGTCTGCGCTCCCCGGCGCGAACAGCACTTCGGACTGGAACACGAAGCGGTCGCCGACGATGCGGATATCCGGCCGATCACCGAGGATCTCGCGTAGCCGGCCGAAAAACTCGGAGCGGTAGCGCGCGAGTTCCTCGACCTTGTTGACGAGCGCCAGATTGAGGCGCTTGCCGAGTTCGACGATCTGGCCCTGCTGCTCCTTGACCTTGGCTTCGGAGACGTCGAGGGCTGCTGCGATGCGCGACAGCTGCTCGCGCAGCGAAGCGAGCTGCGCGTTCAGCTGGTCGACCCGCGCGAGGGCGTTGCGGCTGATCTCCTTCTCGGCGGTGAGACCCTGCTCGGCTCGATCGGCGCGGCTGCCGAGTTCGCGCAGGCGGACGTCGCGAGCATCGATCTCCTTCTGGGCGAGCGACGTCCGCTCTTGCTCGGCGGCGAGGCGGGCTTCGAGGTCCTTGGTCCGATCGCGCAGCATTCCCGCATCTTGCGCGGGCTGCTGCTGCGCCAGCGCAGCGACCTTGGCCTCGAGATCGGCTCGCACGGTCTTGAGGGCATCGAGGTCGCGCCGCAGGCTCTCGATCTCGCTCAGCTGCAGCTCGATCTTCTCCTTGTCGGCGCTGACGGTCGCGTCGGCGTCGCGCAGTTGCCCAGTCAGCCGGTCGTGTTCGGCGAGAGAACTTTGAAGCTGAGACGACAAATCCGCCGCGTTGGCACGCAGGTCCTCGCTGCTCCGCCGTTGCATGGCGAGCAGATCGTCGAGCTCGTTGACCTGCTGTTGCAGCCGTTGCAGGGCTTGGTCGCGCCCGGAGAGGGCCTCCGAAAGATAGAACTGACCGGCGGTGAACACCAGGAGAATGAAGATGATCACCATCAAGAGCTGTGCCAAGGCATCGACAAAGCCGGGCCAGATGTCGATGCTCGAGCGGCGGGAATTGCGCCGTGCTATGGCCATGGCAGTGCGCGAACGATGCCGTCAGCGCCTGCCCTCTTCGGCGAGGGCGGCGATCGTGCGGGCGAGGATACGGATCTCCGAGCGCAGCTCCTGAACGCTCTGGGCCCGGCCTTGGGCCACGTCCTCAGTCAGTCGTGCCAGGTAGGCCTCGATGTTGCGCAGATGGCTACGCAACACATCGTCGTGCCCGAGCGAGCCCTCGGCGACATCGGCCAGCCGGGTCAACGACGGCTTCAATTCCAACTGGTTCTCGGCGAGCCGCACCATCAGGATCTGGCCCGCCTTCATCTGCTCGCCGAGGCCCCCCAGTCGATCGGTCAAGCTCGCAAGGGTCGCATTGGCGCCGATGCGACTCTCCTCACTCCTGGCCATAATGCGCTGAAGGTTTTCCAGGCTGTCCGCGGTCTGTTCGAGCAGCGCCTGAATGTAGGCCGGCACCGATCCGTCGCCGCTGTCGCCGAGCTGGCCACCTGAGAGTCTGGTGTAGGTTGATAGCCACTCTTCGAGATCGTTATAGAAGCGGTTCTGGGCCTGCCCGGCTTGCAGGTCGAGAAAGCCGAGAACGAGGCTGCCGGCGAGGCCGAACAGGGAGGAGCTGAAAGCGGTGCTCATTCCGGCGAGCGGCGATTCCAATCCCGATTTGAGGTCGGCAAAGGCGCGGGCGGCGTCGCTGCCGCCGACGCCGAGCCCGCCGAGCACGCCGCCGACCGAACGCACCGTCTCCAACAGCCCATAAAACGTGCCAAGAAGGCCCAGAAAGATCAGCACGCCGATCAGGTACCGCGAGGTCTCGCGCGTCTCGGCAAGGCGGGAGCCGATGCCGTCGAGCAAGGTCTGCAAGGAGCTCGCCGACAGGCTGACCCGCCGGCCCTGCCGCGCCCCTAGCATGCGGGCCATCGGTGCGAGCAGCCGCGGCGCAGGCCGGTCCTCCTCCGGTGCCCGTTCGTCGCCCGCCCGACCATAGCGAAAGCTGTCGATCCAATCGATCTCAGGATCGAGCAGCAGCACTTGGCGAAAAATGTAGACGATGCCGGCGAGCAGGATGACGAGGATCACGCCGTTTACCCCGGGGTTCCCCATGAAGGCGTTGAAAAGCGGGCGTCCGAGCGCCACGACGAGAGCCGAGACGAGCACGAGAAACAGCATCATCCGAAGCAGAAAGCGGCGCGAGTGAGTCATGCCGCAAAACCGTCAGGTCGGGAATTTGCCCGCGCGTTCACCAATCTCCAAAAATCCCACCCCTCAAACGCGCCGCTGCTCACTCGCGCCGGCCGCTCCGGGGAACTTAGCGCAGGGTGCAATTTGACGACACCGAAATCTGCCAGCGGCCTCCCACGCTTCGGCCAAACTCAGCGGGTAGCCGACCCGCCGCGCAGCGCCTCTCTGATCAACGCGGCAAGCGGAAGATGAAGATGATCGTTGGCGGCGAGCACGTCGCCGGCCGTCATCATATCGTGACCGCCCGCCAAGTCGCTGACATAGCCGCCCGCCTCGCGTACCAGCAGGATCCCGGCGGCGATGTCCCACGGCGCCAGACCGAATTCCCAGAACCCGTCATAGCGGCCTGCAGCGACATAAGCCAGATCGAGGGCTGCCGAGCCCATGCGCCGAACGCCGCTCGTCGCACCCATGATCGCCGCCAGCGTATCGATATAGCCCCGTTGGTCGGCGCGCGCGCCGAAGGGCATGCCGGTCCCGATCACCGCCTCGCCGAGCTGCCGGCGCGCCGAGACCCTCAGCCGGCGATCGTTGACGTAGGCGCCGAAGCCCTTCTCGGCCGAGTACATCTCATCTCTGGTCGGCTCGTAGATCACACCGGCGACGATCTCGCCGTCGCGCTCGAGGGCGATCGAGATCGAGAAGTGCGGGATACCGTGCAAAAAATTCGTCGTGCCGTCGAGCGGATCGACGATCCAGCGATGCCGCGGGTCCACCCCCGCCGCCGCGCCGCTTTCCTCGAAGAGCAGCCCGTAGTCGGGGCGCGCCCGCATCAGCTCGGTCTTGAGCGTGCGCTCGGCTTTGAGATCCGCAGTCGAGACGAACTCGCCCGGACCCTTGACCGAGACCTGCAGCTGCTCGACCTCGCCGAAGTCGCGGATTAGGCCGCGCGCCGCCTTCAGCGCCGCGTTCGCCATGACGTTGAGGATCGGCGATCGCATGACCATGGCGGCTGGTCCCGGCGCGGCCGGCGCTCAGTCCTTGGCCCGCTCGAGATAGCTGCCGTCGGCGGTACTGACGACGATGCGGGTGCCCGCCTCGACATGCGGCGGGATCATCACGCGGCGCCCGTTTTCGAGCTTGCCCGGTTTGTAGGAGGACGACGCCGTCTGCCCGCGCACCACCGGGTCGGCCTCGACGACCCTCATCGCCACGCTCGGCGGCAGCTCGACCGAAAGTGCCACACCTTCATAGAGCATAACGTTGCACACCATCCCGTCGCGCAGAAAATCGGCAGGCTCTCCGATTGTCTCGCGGGGGATCGCGATCTGCTCGTAGGTATCGTTGTCCATGAAGGTCCCCTGGCCGCTCTCCATGAACAGGAACTGCATTTCCTTTTCGTCGAGGCGGACGCGCTCGACGGTCTCCTGGGTGCGAAAGCGCTCGTTGAGCTTCGACCCGCCGCGCAAATCGCGCAGCTCGACCTGGGCAAAAGCACCGCCCTTGCCGGGCTGGACCAGCTCGCGCTTCAGCACGAGCCAAAGCTTGTTCTGGTATTCGAGGACGTTGCCCGGCTTGATGTCGATGGCGTTGATCTTCATTGGTGAGATCCCGGGGGAGAGGGCTCGATGGAGCCTAACATAGGTCGGCGGACCCGCAAGAACGAGGGCAAGAGGATGCAGGAGTGGTGGCGGCGCGATCGCTTTGCGGCGCGGCGCGGCCGGCTGGAGCAGCGCGGGCGGATCCTCGATGCCGTCCGCAGCTTCTTCGCCGCGCGCGGCTATGTCGAGGTCGACACGCCCGCGTTGCAGGTGAGCCCCGGGCTCGAGCTGCATCTCCGGGCTTTCAAGACCATGCTCCATGACCCGCGCGACAACCGTGCGACGGAGCGTTACTTGCACACCTCGCCCGAGTTCGCGATGAAGAAGCTCATCGTCGCCGGGATGCCGCGCATCTGGCAACTCGCCCATGTCTTCCGCGACGGTGAGCACAGCGCTACCCATCACCCGGAATTCGCGATGCTCGAATGGTACCGGGCCGGCGCCTCCTATCGCGATCTGATGGACGAGTGTGCGGCATTGATCGGCACCTGCCAAGACGCGGCGGGCGCCGAGGCACTGGGCTGGCGCGGGCATAGCGCCGACGCGCGGCGACCGTGGCAGCGGCTGAGCGTCGCCGAGGCTTTCCAGGAACACTGCGGCCTCGATCTGTTGGCCACGGCACCCGACCCCGTGGCACCCGATGTCGAACGCCTCGCCGCCGCGGCGCGCCATCTCGGCATCGCACCGCACCCAGGAGACGATTGGGAGGCGCTCTATTTCCGCATCTTCCTCGATCGAATCGAGCCTGTTCTCGGCCTCGGGGAGCCGACGATCCTGTACGACTACCCGTTGTCGATGGCGGCACTGTCGCGGCGCAGAACCGGCGACCCGCGCCTTGCCGAGCGGTTCGAGGTCTATGTCTGCGGTCTCGAACTCGCCAATGCCTTTGGCGAGCTGACCGATGCGGCCGAGCAGCGCCGGCGGTTCGTCGCCGCCCAGGCGAAGCAGCGAGCGCTCTACGGCGAGACCTACCCGATAGACGAGGATTTCCTCGCCGCCCTCGACCACGGCCTTCCGCCGTGCGCCGGGATCGCGCTCGGCTTCGATCGCCTGGTGATGCTGGCGACCGGTGCCGAGGACATCGAGGAGGTGCTGTGGACGCCTGTTCGCTGAATGTTGCTGCCGGTGTCGGGCAGCCGCAAGAAGAAGGAAGCCGCCATCGCGGAGCCGGAGGCGGCAGTGGCGCCGAAGCGAGCGGCCGTGAGCAAAACGTCGAGCCCGAAACCCCTCGACTGCCGCCAGGGCCCGGTCGAGAGTTGGTCCCGGGCAGGCCGGATGCGCTCACTTCATCTCTCGCCCCCGGCGATGACGAACCCGTTGCAATTCCGCTGTCGAAAAATGCGTTTTTGCGCTCGAAAATTACCGCGTTACCATCAAAAATCTATTTCAACCTAAATTCGGCAGTTGGTCTGTTGCCAGGATTGGATTTGACGGAAATGAAGGGGGATGAGCAGAGAAACAGGGGTGCCGGCGGTTCACCCGGCGGGTGAGCAACCGATGGTAGAGCTGGCGAGCGCCGGTCCGGTGACGGCGGAAACCTTTGCCGGCCGGGTTCACCTCGAGTGGGAGGCGGTCGCGCCGGTGATGACGATCTGCAAGTCGTCATTTTTGGATTTGAGGCCTTTTGCGAACCCGGAAAGCGCGCTCAAGGCCCGCCTTGCCGCAGCCTTTGCAGCGGCTGCGCGGCTCACCCGCGTCAGCAACGCGCGCAGGGGCCGAGCGCGATGCGGCGGTCGTCTTGTTCATAGACGAACATCAATACGTGCGGGAGGAGCAGCTCGCCGCGCTGATCGGCGCACTCCACAGCGCCAGTCAGGACCAGTTACCGATTACCATGATGGCTGCCGGACTGCCGCAACTCGTCGGCCAGGCGGGTCGCGCGAAATCCTATGCCGAACGGTTGTTCGAATTTGTGCCGATGGACCGCCTCGACCCGGAGGCGGCGGGGGCGGCGCTGCGC
>DATEQL010000254.1:0-4123 GCA_035272665.1 Allostellaceae bacterium | reverse complement strand
CCCGAGCCGCAGTCCCGGCTCGACCAGCCCGAGGCCGATCCTCTCCGCGAACACGATGGTGGAGAATCTATCCGATGCGCCCTTGATTATCAATTTATAAATTGCTAACTAGATAACCAGCGAAGCAAACGGGAACCACGTATGACCGCGGGCGTAGCGCGCGACTCAAGGCTGCCGATAGTGCAGCAGGCCGCCGGGACCCTTTGGCGGATGGGCGCGGATCGCTTCCTCGTTGGGTTCGGTCCCCCAGCCCGGCATGGCGGGGACCACCAGATGGCCGTTCTCGAATTGCGGCACGGCGGTGAACACTTCCTCGTCCCAGGAGAGGCGGTCGATATCGACCTCCATGATGCGCAAATTCGGCGTCGCCGCGGCGAAATGCGCATTCATCATTGTCGCGAGATGGCCGTAGAAATTGTGCGGCGCGATGTTGACCTCGAACGCGTCGGCGGCGGCCGCGATCTTCATCGCCTGCCACACGCCGTTCCACACCGCGTCGATGATCGCGACGTCGATCGCCTGCTCGCGGAAATAGGGCACGAACTCGCGCAGTCCCAAGAGGGTCTCGCACGAGCTGATCGGGTGCGGGCTCTGCCGCCGGATATAGCCGAGTGCGGCGGGGCTGTAGCTGTCGATCTCGACCCAGAACATGTCGAAGTCGGCGATCGCCTTGAGGATCTTCAGATAGCCCTCGGTCTTGGCGTTGAAATTGAGATCGAGCAGCAGGTCGACATCGGGTCCGGCACCCTCGCGCATCGCGGCGAGATGGGTGCGCAGGTTGCGCAGCACGTGCTTGTCGACATTGAGCTCGGGGAGGAACGGCACGCCGAAACCCGGCCGCCAGCCGCGCGGCGCCCCGCCCTCATAAAGGAAGATGTTGGTCTTGAGCGCGGTGAAGCCCTTCTCGCGCACTTCGGCGCCGAGCGCCTTGACGCCGTCGAGGCTGGTGATCGCCGGCTTGTAGAGGGTCGGATGGTTGATCCGCCAGGTCGCGCAGTGCGACCAGTAGACCCGCACGCGGTCGCGCACCTTGCCGCCGAGCAGCACATAACAAGGCACCCCGAGCCCCTTGGCCTTGGCGTCGAGCAGGGCGTTTTCGATCGCACCGAGCCCCTCACCGACCACGCCCCCGGCTGCCGGCCGGGTAAAGCAGTAGAGCTCGGCATAGATCCGCTCGTGGTCGAAGACGTCCTGCGCGACGACCCGCGCGGCGAGCCGCTCAATGACCGCGCTGACCCCGGGCGAACCGAAGCCTTCGTCGAACTCGCTCCAGCCGACGATGCCCTCGTCGGTGGTGAGCTTCAGAAAATGGTAATTCCGCCAGCCCGCGTCACAGCGCAGGATTTCGAGACCCGCGACCTTCATCGGCGCTCTCCCGTGACTCGACGATGTCGGTCGAGCATAGCCATTCCCGGTCTCCGACGCATCCGCCGCACACCTTCCACTTCGCCATCACGGCGTCCCTTCTCATTCCGCTGCCGAAGGGCTTTTTTGCGGGTTTTTAGCGTCAAAAGCCTGTCAAAATTCCGCTATCAAGGCGTCATAGAGGCGTCTTTCCTCCGGGGTAAGTATCTGATCTTTCGTATCTCTCGAAGTTCAGTCGGGCTCCGATGCGATTTTTTCCGCCGCCGGCAGCGGAATTTGTCATGGGCGCACCGCCGGGGTTTCGATCGGCATGCCGTGGGCGCGCGCCATCAGGTAGAGCTCGAGCGCCACGGCTTCCAGCGCGCCGTATTCGAACGGCTCGGCGCGCACTCCGATCATGCAGTTGCGCAGCCGCCGCTGCAGCGAGCCGAGGCTCTGCCATTCGAGGCGATAGACCGGGTAGCCCGTCGGGTGCCCCTGCGGGATCAGGGCACCGGCGAGGCGCTTCCCCCAATTGTCGTCGTGACATCGGCCGCACGACTTCTGCACCGGGTGCAGACCACCATTCGGCGACAGGCCTTCGATCGTGGTAATTTGGGCGCCTTCGGCCGCGCTGACCGGCACCGAGCAGGATCTGGTTGCGACGCCGTCGATATGAACGGTGCAGGCGCCGCACTGGGCGATACTGCAACCGTATCGGGTCCCGGTCAGACCGAGCGTATCGCGCAGCACCCAAAGCAACGGGGTATCGGGATCGACATCGACCTGTTGCGGATTTCCGTTGATGGTGAGACGGGGCATTCTCGTGCTCCTCGATCGGCTCCACAGCGCCCCGGTCCGGGCGCTCTAGCGCCGATCATAGGCCGGTCCCGGGTCGACCCCAATTGCCCTTTTGGGTAGTGTTGGTCGCGGTGCGTTGAACGATAAGTGGGTGGCAGGCCGTTTCCTCTCGTGGGCGCGGCCGATAAAAGGGCGTGGGTAACGGTCGAAGAACCCAGAGGATCCTCGATGACACTCTATGACCTCGCGCTCGGCCCGTTCGCCGAGTTCGGCTTTATGCGCCGCGCGCTGGTCGGCTGTCTGGCGTTGGCGCTTGGCTGCGGGCCGATCGGCACGATCCTGGTGATCCGCCGAATGAGCCTGATGGGCGATGCGCTGTCCCATGCCGTGCTGCCGGGTGCCGCACTCGGCTTCATCATCGCCGGGGTGTCATTGCCGGCGATGAGCCTCGGCGGGGTCGCGGCGGGCCTCGTCGTGGCGCTGTTGTCGGGGCTCGTGACGCGGCTGACGCCGCTACGCGAGGATGCGAGCTTTGCTGCTTTCTACTTGATCTCACTGGCGCTCGGCGTGCTCCTGGTATCGATGCACGGCAGCAATGTCGATCTGTTGCACCTGTTGTTCGGCTCGATCCTGGCAGTCGACGATGCGGCGCTGATCCTGATCGGCGGCATTGCGACCGCAAGCCTTCTGCTGTTGGCTGTCATCTACCGGCCGCTCGTCGTCGAGTGCTTCGATCCCGGCTTTCTGCGTGCCGTCGGCGGGCGCGGCGGGCTCGTCCATACGCTGTTTCTGGCGCTCGTCGTCTTGAACCTGGTCGCCGGATTTCAGGCGCTCGGCACATTAATGGCCGTCGGGTTGATGATGCTGCCGGCCGCCGCCGCGCGGTTCTGGGTGCGCGAGCTTTGGTCGCTGAGCGCGGCGAGCAGCGCGCTGGCGCTGGCCTCCGGCTTTCTCGGCTTGCTCTTATCCTACCATCTCGACTTGCCCTCGGGACCGGCGATCGTTCTTGTAGCGGGGTTCTCCTACCTCGCCTCGGTCCTCTTCGGGCCACGCGACAGTCTGCGCGCGCTCTTTATCAGACGCGCGCATCTCGAGGCTTGAGCTACCCCCTTGCCAGGCGGCAGCGATGCTCGCCAGTTCATTCTCGGCTAGGAAAAGTTGGGTGATTTTGCCGGCGGAGGCGGTGGGTCGACGCCTTTCTTGGAGCCCGCCGGAGTGATGAGGCCTTGCGCGACAAAGCGCTCGCGAACACTCTCGAGCAGCCCTATTGCGTGGACGAAACCCTGCACCGGGAGTGCTACGACGAATTCACTAACCGGTCGCAGCTCACGGTTGCCGCCCCGCTCGACAACTTCAAGGCGCTGAAATTCGAGCCGTGCGACGCCATTGACGATCGTTACGTCCTTCAGCCCGTCACAAAAATAAGTGCTCACGTCTCTCTTCCCTCGTCGGACTGGCGCTGCGCCAGGGCTTAGGGTTCGCGCAGGCTCTCGTTAATCACCCGGGTGATCGGGTTCAGCACATAATCGAGGATCGCGCGGCGCCCGACCTTGATGTCGGCGACGACCCGCATGCCGGGGCGCAGCGCGAACCCGTCGGGCAGATTGCGGAATCGGGTCTCGCGCAGTTCGAAGCGCGCGCGATAATGGATCGGGCTCTGCTTGGCCTGCGTCTTGAGCTCGGGCGAGGCCGTCTCCTCGCTGGTTTCGCGGGCATTGTCGTCGCTCAAGGCGTCGGGGGTCAGCGCTTTCAGCTCGCCATAGGCGAGGCCGAATTGCTGCCACGGCAGCGCCTCCAATTTGACCGTGGCGCGGTCGCCGAGATGGAGCCGCGCCACGTCGCGGGTATCGACCTGCACTTCGACCAGCAGCGGCGCGGCGGTCGGCACGAGCCGCATCAGGGTCTCGGCTTCCTTCAGCACCGAGCCGGCAGGCCGCGGCGCCACGTCGAGCACCATCGCATCCTCGGGTGCGGTTAT
>DATEQL010000253.1:0-2718 GCA_035272665.1 Allostellaceae bacterium | reverse complement strand
CTACAGGAACGCGGCGCCTACAAACGCGATTATGCTCCCGGCACATATCGGCAGAAGCTGTTCGGTTGCGGCGACCGGTTGCCCGACGAGCACCCTGCGGCGGCAGCACGCTGGATCGAATTGGGAACTTGTGGACCGGCTGTGCCCGAGGACGATCGGGCCGGCATGCGACCGACACGGCATCGCGAGTGACGGCATCGATGAGACACAGCGAGCCGAGTTGCTTACGTCCTCAAAACAGCAAAGCACTCTGACATGGAGCAAGTTTGGCTCGACGGCCTCGCTCACACTTATCCCATGCCACGCAGCCGCGCCCCGATATTGACGCAGACGACCGACTGCGGCCGGCGCGGCGGTCTGGCGACATCAAGCCTCCGCTCTGCTATCGCCTGACAGTGCGCGACGGTTGCTGACCCGATCGTCTTGCGTCCGCTACATGTCGGAGCCGTGGTCGTCCATATTTCCTCTATCCTCACGCGAATAGGGCGCCTGTCCCGGCCCGATTGTCCCCTGCGCGCAGGAGACGAGGACCGACATGACGAAAACCGCGGCGAGTAGTCTCTGCAGTTTCGTTGCTTTCTCCTCTCCTGAACCCCGAGCACCAGCGTTTACCGAGCGGCAGCGACCGGCTCGATCAGGCTCGAATCATTGTTCTTGACATTGCCGACTCGGGAGCTGACCGGCCAGCAACTCATTTCCTCCGCGGGGTAGGGCGCGAGCAGGGCTTTGAGCTCGGGCGGGCCAGCAGGTTCCTCCCCCAGCCACACCGGCCATACCTCGGGCTTCAGGACCACCGGCATCCGGTTGTGGAGCTCCGCGCACAATTCGTTCGGCGTCGTCGTGATGATCGCAAAGCTGCGTACCCTTTCACCGGCCGGTGATCGCCACGTCTCCCACAGACCCGCTAACGCCATCAGGCGACGGTCGGCAAGGGCGATCGCGTAGGGCTGCTTCCCGGTCGCGGTTTTCTTCCACTCATAAAAGTTATCGACCGGCACCAGGCAGCGCCGGCGCTGAAATGCCTCGCGGAAGGCGGGCTTGCCCTCGATCCCCTCGGCCTTGGCGTTGATGTTCGAGAAGCCGACTTTGATGTCTTTGGCCCAGAAAGGCACCAGCCCCCAACGCATCGCGTCCAAGCTGCGTTCGCCGACCCCGGCGTCGTAGCGAACCACGGGGAGGGAATCCGTCGGCGCCACGTTCCAGCTCGGCGCAATGTTCGGGGTCGGCCGATGCGGAGGAATTGAGAAGACGAGTTTGATCTCGCTGACATCGGAGGAGAGACGGGCGCGGCCACACATGAGGCTACCTTGCCGTGCCCTGGTCGCAGCCGCAACTCGAACCTGACCGACGGCCCGATGGCGGCCTTTCTCGGCTGCACGACCCTTTGTAAACGCATTGTTGTAAGCCGCTCCCAGCGGACGCGACCGACATGCTTGTCGCGGGCGTGATCGGTCTTCACAATCTCAGCCAGATCGATCGAAGCAAGGGTGGACGGTAAAGATGACGGGGTCACGTCAATTGCATCTGGGTGCTTTCATGCGACCGGTCGGCATCCACACCGCGTGGTGGCGTTACCCCGGCGCCTGGCCTGACGCCAACTTCAATCTCGAGCATCTGATCCGCTTCGCCCAGACCCTGGAGCGCGGCCGCTTCGACGCTTGGTTCATGGCCGACCATCTGGCCGTGCTCAACATGCCGATGGCGGCATTGAAGCGCAGCGCCACGGTGACCTCGTTCGACCCGCTGACCCTGTTGCCGGTGTTGGCGATGGCGACCGAGCATCTTGGGCTGATCGCCACTGCGTCGACCACCTTCGAACCGGCCTATACGATCGCCCGGCGCTTCGCCTCGCTCGACCATATCAGCGGCGGGCGGGCGGGCTGGAACCTGGTCACCACTTCCAACCCCGACGCCGCGCTCAATTTCGGGCTGACCGAACACATGGAGCACGGCGAGCGCTACCGCCGCGCCCGCGAGTACTTCGATGTCGTGACCGGATTGTGGGACAGCTGGGCCGACGACGCCTTCATCCGCGATGTCGAGAACGGCATCTATTTCGACCCGGAGCGGATGCATGTGCTCGACCACGAGGGCGAGTTCCTGTCGGTGCGCGGCCCGCTGAACATTGCCCGGCCGATCCAGGGCTGGCCGGTCATCGTCCAGGCCGGAGCCTCCGATGCCGGCCGCCAGCTCGCGGCCGAAACGGCGGAGATGATCTTCGCCAGCGGTGGCAAGCTCGCTGATGCGCAGCGCTACTATGCCGATGTCAGGGGGCGGGCGGAAAAGGTAGGGCGCGACCCGGACCACATCAAGATCCTGCCCGGCTGCCTCGTCGTCGTTGGCGAGGCGGCAGAGGAGGCGCGCAAGAAGCGGGCCTTGCTCGACAGCCTCGTTCATCCCGACAGCGGCATCGCTTCTCTGTCGATTGCGCTGGGTCACGACGCCTCGGGCTTCGACCTCGACGGTCCCTTGCCCGAGATCCCGGAGAGCAATGCCAGCAAGAGCGGCCGCGAGCGGGTTATCGAACGCGCCCGGCGCGACAATCTGACGGTCCGCCAACTGGCGCAGATTGCCGGTAGCTATGGCGGGCTGGCCCTAGTCGGCACCCCCGCGATGATCGCCGACCAGATGGAGGAATGGCTCTACAGCGACGCCTGCGACGGGTTCAACATCATGTTTCCCTACGTGCCGGGCGGGCTCGACGATTTCGTCGACCAG
>DATEQL010000252.1:0-3663 GCA_035272665.1 Allostellaceae bacterium | reverse complement strand
ATGCTAACTCGCCGAAGCGAAGCCCGGCAACGTCGAGAAACCGCGCCGCGCAAAGCAGACCGCGACGACCGCTTCGGCACGCAGGTAGACCCAACCCGGAACGAGCACGATCCCGAACGACGAGCGCCATACCTTTGGGATCCGCCAGGGTTTTTCGCTCGGACCATCGATCAGATGCGCGCGTTAGTCGAGGCCCTGGATTTATTCCTCGCACGTTTACGCGTGCAGCTTGGATCGAATTGTGGCAGGGATACGTTGCCACAATATAGGCGGTGGTGTCACAGGGTTAGGCTCACCGGGCCTGCCGGTTCGATGCGACGAGGCAAAACCATGCGGGTTGTGTTGGCCCAGCCCCGAGGCTTCTGCGCAGGGGTTGAACGAGCGATCGAGATCGTCGAACGCGCACTCGAAAAATACGGCCCGCCCATCTATGTCCGTCACGAGATCGTTCACAATCGGCATGTGGTCGAGCGGTTGCGTGCCAAGGGCGCGCATTTTGTCGACGAGATCGACGAGATCCCGCCCGGTGCGGTTACCATCTTCAGCGCCCATGGTGTCGCCAGCGCGATCGAGGAGCGCGCGGGTGAGCGCGGGCTTCCCGTGATCGACGCGACCTGCCCGCTCGTCTCAAAGGTGCACATCGAAGGCCAGCGTTACGCCAACCAGGGTCGCGAGATTATCCTGATCGGCCACGCCGGCCACCCGGAAATCCAGGGCACGATGGGACGGATCAACGGCAAGGTGCACCTGATCTCCACCCCGGAAGAGGTCGCGCGGCTGGACGTCACCGACCCGGACAAGCTCGCCTTCATCACCCAGACCACGCTCAGCGTCGACGACACGCGCGCCGTCATCGAGGCCCTCAAGGAACGGTTTCCGTCGATCGTCGGGCCCGACACGAAGGACATTTGCTACGCGACGCAGAACCGTCAGAGGGCCGCGCGGGAACTCGCCCGAATCGTCGACGTTGTCCTGGTCGTCGGCGCACCGAACAGCTCGAATTCGAATCGGTTGCGGGAGATCGCCGCCGAAAGTGGTGTGGCGAGCTATTTGATCGAAGATGCAGGTGCACTCGACGCCCGTTGGCTCGAAGGCGCTTCTGCAGTCGGCATAACCGCCGGCGCGTCAGCGCCAGCCGTGTTGGTTGAAGATCTGATCGCCCGGCTGAGCGAGATCGCCACGATCGAACTTTCGGTGCTCCCGGGCGTCACCGAGAACGTCCGTTTTCGCATGCCGCCACAGCTCTCTGACACCCGCGGCTGAGAGGCCGACCGATAATGAATCTCAGGATGTCAGTGCCTTATTCGTCATTCCTGCGAAAGCGCAGGGCTGTCCGGAGAAAGTTTTCCTGCAAGCCTGACTTCTGTCAGACTCGTGGGAAACGATCTCAGATCGTCTTGCGCGGGCTTGACCCGCGCATCCACGTCTTTGTTTCGAACACCCCAAGGCGTGGATGGCCGGGTCGAGCCCGGCCAAGACGAAATAGGGGCGGCGATTTTTCTCACTTTGTCGCCGTAGGAGTTTCCCCGGACAGCCCTGTTCGGTCAGGCTCTGAGATCGGTTCGCTGTCGTAATTTCTCGAGGAGGTTACTCTGTGGCGATCCCGCTGCACCAAACGATCCGAGTAGGAGCCTATGTTGTCGGGCAGCATTTGAGGGGTGTCCGGCGCTATCCGCTCGTTCTGATGCTCGAGCCGCTCTTCCGCTGCAACCTCGCCTGCGCCGGTTGCGGAAAGATCGACTACCCTGACGCCATCCTCAATCAACGCCTGAGCGTCGATGAATGCCTCGGGGCCGTCAGTGAATGTGGTGCACCGGTGGTGGTGGTCGCGGGGGGCGAACCGCTGCTGCACCGGGAGATCGACGAGATTGTCGAGCGCATTACGGCGCAAAAGAAGTTCGTTTACCTCTGCACCAACGCGCTGCTGCTCGAGAAAAAAATCGAGCTGTTCAAACCCAGCGCTTATTTCGCCTGGACGGTCCATCTCGATGGCGACCGCGAAGAGCACGACCACTTGGTGTGTCAGGAGGGTGTTTACGATCGCGCTGTCGCGGCGATCAAGCTGGCGAAGGCCCGTGGCTTTCGTGTCAACATCAATGCGACCCTGTTCGACACAGCCGAGCCGGAGCGCGTCGCTCGCTTCTTCGACACGGTCACGCAAATCGGCATCGACGGGATCACCGTTTCGCCGGGATATGCCTACGAGCGGGCTCCGGATCAGGAGCACTTCTTGAACCGACGCCGCACCAAGGAACTGTTCCGCGGCATATTCCAGCGCGGGGGACGTCGCTGGTCGTTTAACCAATCAATTCTCTTTCTCGACTTTCTCGCCGGCAATCAATCATACCACTGCACGCCGTGGGGCAACCCGACGCGGAACTACTTCGGCTGGCAACGGCCCTGTTATCTGCTCGGCGAGGGCTACGCCAAGACGTTCAAGGAACTTATGGAGGAGACCGATTGGGACGCTTACGGCACCGGTAACTACGAGAAATGCGCCAACTGCATGGTGCACAGCGGGTATGAGGCAACCGCGGTCATGGACTCGGTCCGCAACCCGTTGAGGGCAGCGACGGTTGCGCTGCGCGGGATCCGCACCGAGGGAGACATGGCGCCGGAGATCCCCCTCGATCGGCAGCGCCCGGCAAAATACGTCTTCTCGGGTCACGTCGAACAGGCGATGGCGCGCCTAGGCCGTACCGACCAGCCCTCGCAGCGCCCGAGCGGGACCGACTAACGCGGAGAGCGCAATCCGGGTCTCCCGCGCGAGCCTGATCATCCCGACGAGCTGAGACGGCCGTCGCAGGACGGCGGCAAGCACTCGAGACACACGGGGTTTTCCGTCCGCCCGGAGGGGGATCAACGAGGCCGGCGGCAGATCCCGCCGCGCCGTGTCGGCGATCGCGCGCAGGACGATGAACGGGATGCCAAGCGCTGCGCCGGTGCGAGCGACAATCTCGCTTTCAAGGTCGACGGCGAGAGCGCGGGTCGTCGCCCAGGCTCGCTCTTTCTCGATTTGCGTCGCGAGGATGGAGCCAGCGCCGAAAACCAGCCCCTCGACGGCCCCGATCGATCGCGCGAACTCGCCCACCCGCCGCCGGTATTGCGGTTCCACCACCCAACGGCACCGTTCCGAAACGACCTCGCCAGAGACGATCACCGTCCCTGCCCCGAGCTGCGGCGTCAACCCGCCGGCAATGCCGAAGCTGACGAGGCACTCGGTTTTCGCGGCCGTTGCAGCGACGAGTACGGCAGTGCGATCCCGGTCTCCGGCTCTGATTACGACCGGAAAGCCTGCAGCTTGCGCAATCTTTGCTTCGGCCGCGAGCCCACAGACGCATAGCGCCCTGGAGGATGCCCGAGCGCCCCGGCTAACCACCAACTAACGGGTGTCAGATGCCGAACGGCACTTGGCGAGAGTTTCCCGCTGTCAGTCGACGGTAGCGGGCGAGAGCCCAGAGCGGGAAGAAGGCGCGGTAGCCGTGGTAGCGCAGATAAAAGACCCGCGGAAAGCCGACGGCGGTAAACCAGGGCTCGTCCCAGTTTCCCTCCTCGTCCTGGGTGCTGACCAGATAGGCAACGCCGCGGACGACCGCCGGGTGTTCGACCTCTCCGGCAGCCATCAAGCCGAGCAATGCCCAAGCCGTCTGTGACGGCGTGCTG